>NZ_JBNPXV010000006.1:0-65627 GCF_050433125.1 Roseimarinus sediminis
TCAGATTAATCTGATGCAAAACTAAAAATTCAAGTCCGTTCGCTCTAAAAACGTCTGTAATTAACTAAATTTCAAATATTTCAAAGAACTTTTTTAGATTTTAATGGGACAGTAATGATTTGCTTTAACTGTTGAATTTTAAACAAAAGCTACAAAAGTGTGGGGGAATATGGTGGCTTGAATGAAAATCCGGCAGGAATGGTTTACTATTTGGCAGGAACAAGGGCTGATGTGCTTTATAAGGCTTCAGCCCTTGCTTGCCATTCAAATGAATTTAAGGAAGATCTTATTTAATTAAGATCTTTATTGTCTCTGATTTACCTTCGGAAACCACCCTTAACAGGTAAGATCCGGGTTGATAAGTTTTTAAATCGATGGAAATCCCCTGCTGAATTTCGGTATTTCGGTAAATCTCTGAATGGTGGATCGTTCCGTTAATACCAACAATTTCAATTACATGAACACCGCGATATTCATCGTTTATCCTGATGTTTATATTGTCGCTGGCAGGATTTGGATAGATCTCAATGGTCTTCTTATTCAGGCTCATTTCATCGACACCAACTATAATTGTTGTTTGCGCTTCGTATTGATCTTTCTCGTTTTCGAGGTGTCCCACCTGGTCGGTAGCCATGCTGTAGAATTTGTAGCTTGAACCAATGCTTCCCTGAAATTCAGCTGACTCATCGGTATTGTTCCTCAGCCAGTTGTATAAAAGGGTGTCGTTCTCAAGCACAAAAACGTCGTAATGCTGTATGCCTGCACCTACATCGGATCCGGTCCATTCGACCATAAAGTTATTAAAGTTGGTACTTTCGAGACTCACCACGCTGCTGCTGGGCGGGTCAAGATCGAGTGTATTCAGAAACTCGTTGGTGACAATGGGTTTGTTGGCATCGAAAACAATGGATGCTTTGTTACGGAGCTCGGCATTGGTTCCCAACTCTTCCCTGAGTCCAACGGTGAAGCTCACAAAACCATCGCCCTCGGGCGGATTGGCATTGGGAGGTAAAAAGCCCACAAAGGGATCTTCTTCGAGCTCCATCGTTTGTGGATTGAGTGAAAGGAACTCCCAGATGATCACCCCCGTAAGGGTGTCGAGTTTTCCCGAAACGCGGGTGATTAGTTCCATCCCGGGGCGCAGGTCAAGGTCCATCGAAAATTCCGTCAGCTGCTCTCCCGGAGGTGAAAACAGCGTATCGCCCCAGCCAAAGGATGCGAAACCAAAGTTGTTCAGGTCGAAAACAGCCAGGTCGAGCGTGTCGGTAATGGTGACAATGTGTGCAGGTGCGGTGGCTTCCTTTTTGTTTTCAAACAGGATGGTATAGGGCATCCTGTCGTATTTTACAATGAAGTTTTGCTCGCCAAAGCCCGACGGACCTACCATTTCGTTGGGGTCGAACGACGACACGGCTTTCACTCCTTTTTTGCTTTTATAGCGGGGGTCGAAATTGTTCAGACAGTCCTGGTGGGCCATGTAGCCCTGGTACATGTTGTTGACAATAGAGGTGATTTTGATGCCTATCTTAATTGCTTTAATGGGGCTCAGATCACCAACACAACTAATGGCGGCCGATGCAAGCGAGTAGCCCCAGTTGTCGAATACCGAAGGTTCGTTCATTTCGGGTTTGGCAGCATTCCATGGATTGAATACCAGGGTGGAAAAGTCGTACAAACAATCAACGGGCAGTAGCATGCCCAGCGCGTCCATGGCGACCGACGATGCTGCATTGGCGGCCGAAAGGGCAATGCAGGCATTTAGCCTGGTTTTGTCGTCGGGCCAGTCGTCGAGTCCCGATGAAGCACTTTTTGTTCCAGAATCGACAGCTTCGAAGAAGGGATCGTTGGTCCAGCTTTCGATGTTGAAATCGTCGGGGCTTTTGATACGAATCCGGATGCTGTGTGTGCTGTTTGCTTCGAGCAAGGGAATGAAAAGCGGGTAGAAACGGGCGTTGAGTCCGGGTCCGAAATAGTTTTCGACCACATCGTACAAGGTATCCATGTGTTCTACAATTTCGGGGGTGTTGGTTTTCATGTATTCATTGGCTTCGACCCTGAAATCGATGAATTCGACTTCGAGGTCAGGCAGATCGCTGATAACAATATTGAGCGGAACACCCAATGCGTCGATATTTCCCTTGTTGCCGTAGCTGATGGTATAGCTCTGCCACATGTTAAACAAGGCCATTCCTCGTCCCGAGAGAGAAACCCATGGTTCGGGCATTTTGGCTTCAAGCACCTTAAAGGCTTTTTCGAGCAGGAGTTCGCTCCCACCGTATTGAACCACCACATCGTAAGTTCCCAGTTCTGCTCCGGTCATATAGAAAATACCTGCCAATTGGCCGGGAGCAGGTGCATATAGCTTAGCCCCCTGAATTTCGAGTTCCCCTTTACGCAACAGCACCGTGTGCCCTTCAGGAACTAAACCCCCACCATATACCACCAGGGTGGCATAGCCGTAATTTCCGGCGCTGGCCGGTTCCACCTTATCGAGTCCTTCGATGGTGACATGCTGCACGGCTCCGGTAACGCTGTTGGTGTTAGCGGCAAACAGGCTTATTGTATATTCGCCCGGTTTTGCGTACACATGACTGGGGTTACCCTGACTGGAAGTTGTTCCATCGCCAAAATACCAGGTGGACGAAGTGGCGTTTTTCGATTTGTTGTTGACCGAAAGTTGGTTGCCCTGTTTGAAGCTTTCAAATTCGGGCAGCGGGGGATCAAAGTCCGATGTACGCAAGGTGCCGTTATAAACCGGAATACCATCGTTGCCGTTTCCTGAAAGATCTTTAAAGGTGTCATCGAAGTTGAAATAGAGCTTTAAACCTTCTTCCTGGCCGGTGAATTTTTTAGTTTGGTTTTCGAGCAATTCTTCCTGGCTGAGGGCCCTGTCCCACAAACGAAGCTCATCCATCGAATACATGGCATCGTAGTACCAGCCATTGCCCAGGTTGCGTGCTCCAAGCATCAGCATGCCGTCTTCTTGTGTCATGACTCCGGTGAGTGTGGTCTGTTGATGCAACATGCCATTGATGTAGAGTCTGAAGTTGTTCAGGCCCGCATTGGCATCGTAAGTAAAGGCAATGTGGTGCCAGAGGCTGTCGTTCAAATCGATCTCACCCCAGTTCACAGGAGCATCCTTGTCGGTTTTGATCCCGGCACTTACATCAATTCTGGCATTATTTTGACGGAATGCTAATTGGTATCCTTCCGGGTTGGTATCATAACCATCGTAGCCGTCAACTTTTGCCATTATGCTGAAATTGGCAATCGTTTTCGGGTCAAATCGCACCCATAGTTCGGCAGTCATGGCCGAGTCGAATTGAATGCTCTTCGACGAAGGAACTACTACCAGATCGGTTTCATAGCTTTTTTCAGGATTTTCAACATAAAATGCTTTGTTAATGGTTCCCGGACCGGGTTGTGGTTTCACATTTCGGTAGAAGATGTCCTGATCGGTTCCACTTCTCCACTGAGCCTGTGTAATCCAGTGTTTTCCCCCTGCGGCATCAATTTGCATGAATGATTTCATGTATGCATGCGACATGTTAATGATATTGCTTTTCAGCGAAGGTGCCAGTGTTGTACTTCCAGAAAAACTTACTCCTCCATCGACCGATTTGGTTGAAAACAGCCAGTTGCCGGTAAGGTACAAAGTATTTCCGCTCTCATCGAGCGGATCAATTACAATGGCCGGAAGAGAAGCTTTTCCAACATGGTAAACATCGGGATTCATAATGCTGCGTGGCTCAGAGAAGCTGGTCCCGTTATCGTGTGAATAGGAAAAGTGGAAACGGTTACCCGAATTGTTGTTTGTTGGATAGGTGCTGGCAGCAAGCCAATATACATTTCCGTTTTTTGCAGCCACTGTTTCACTTCCATTCTGAAGCCCCTCACTTGCCAGTGCGCCTATGTTTCTTGCACTTTCGAAAGAGTTTCCTCCGTTGCTTGAGCGGGTATAAAAAGTGGTCCAGACATCACCTTCGGTATAACCGGTAAAGATGACATGGATGTTATTTCCCGAACGCGCTATTTTTGATGAATAGTGATCGCCATGTGCCACTTGACAGCGTTCTCTTTCACCGTATTGAGTTGTATACGTTGTTGAAATTTTACTGGAGTTAAAGTTGGTGCCGTTTTCCGACGTTGCCAGCCAGATTTTTCCAGTATTTAAACCGTACATGTAGTAAGCATAGCCGTAAAGTACTATGATTTTTTCACCATCGTAATAGAAGTCGCCAACATAAGTACTTTCATTTGAGATTTGGGTGTCGCTGAAACTGCTTCCTCCATTGCCGGAATACATTACCCACGATCCTTTTTTGTCTCCGTTACCCTGGTAGGCCACTGCTACCTTCCCGTCCTCGGCTTTGATAAAGCAATTGTCGATTGCTTTGTATCCACCCGAGGTATTGGCAATGATCCGATCATTTTCAAAGGAAGCTCCGCCATTTTGAGAGCGAAAATAATGAACTTCGCCGATTCCGCCGGCAGCATAGTTGTAATCGGCTGTACAAATGTGCACCACATCTCCGTCTACCGCCAGGCGTCGGCTTTCTTCCTGTATTCCATAATTGCCGTCTTTGAATACCATTATTTTTTTAGGCGCTTCCCATGTTTCACCCAAATCGGTCGAGCGACGATAATACAGTTCTGATGTTCGCGTGTACGAAGGAGGATTTTGCGTCCAGACTACATGTATTGTATTCCCTGAGATCGCAATTTCAGGCACTTTATCATTAAATTCTGGTCCATCACTGCCTTCCGACAAATTTATCAGATACTTTGAAAGATTGGGATTGACTGAAAATCCACTTGCTGCACATAGGATAAAGGCATACACGAATGCAGCGAATCTTAGCTTAAGTTTCAAGCTCATGGTTAATGGTTTTTGAAAAATTACACACCCTAAAAAAACTGAAACGGTTCATGCCAACTGAAATCTTAATTAATTACCCCAATGCTTCGGTGGCATTTTATTTTCAGTATGTATTGTTGATTTTCTACAGATAAAATTACGTCTTTATTTGTTGAATGTAAATGCCTTGTTTGAAATAAATTTCTTAATAATTTAGTTAAGCAGCACCATAGGTTGCAGGGTTTGTATATCGGTGTGGGGTGAGCACTTACAGACGGATAGGGAAACACAAGCCAGAGAAAAAGAAAAAGGCTGGTGTTGCTACCAGCCTTTTGACAAATAATTTAATATCAGTATTGAATCTATAACCAATGCATGTATCTGAAATCGAAACGATGCGGGAGCAGACTGTTTTTTGGGAATACCCTGATTCCATAATTGTAACTGCCAGGATTGGTGAGGTTGAGTTTGAGTTCGTAGGTAGTTATGTTACCTTCACCTGACAGGGCTTCAAATTCATGCCTTTCAACAAAAACATCTTTTTCTTCCTGCTTTTCTGTCAGCACAATTTCAACGCCTACTTCTTCGGGCAAAAGCCCGTTAAGGTCGATTTTTATCAGGGCTGGTTTTGTTTCACCAATCTGGTAAGTATGATCAACACCATGAGCCAGATCAGCTTCGATGAGTTTTATGCCATCCCATTTTTCAGCGACACGGGCTTTCCATTCGGTAATTTCCTTTGTAAGCTTAAAGTGGTCGTTTTTAAGCTGAAGGTAGCGGGCGGCCTGTGGTTCATAAAACTGATCGATGTAATCGTTCAGCTGCCTGCGCATGGTAAAATGAGGGGCCACCTCCGAAATGGTATTTTTCACGAAGGAAACCCATTCGGGTGAAATTCCCTTTTGGTTTTTGTTATAATAGGTCGGTACGATTTCCTGCTCCAGTATGTTATAAATGGTTTCGGCATCGAGTTCGTCCTGAAATTCCTGTACGTCGAACGAACGCTCCTGTGGGAGCGCCCATCCGGCTTCGGGTTTGTAGCCTTCGACCCACCATCCGTCGAGTACCGAAAAGTGCATGGTACCATTCATTACGCCTTTTTCACCGCTGGTTCCCGAGGCCTCGAGCGGACGGGTAGGGGTGTTCATCCAAATGTCGACACCCTGCAACATCATTTTGGCCACATCCATATCATAGTTTTGAATGAACATGATTTTTCCAATGAATTCGGGGCGTTTCGAAATTTCCACAATGTGTTTGATCAGGCCCTGACCTCCACCATCGGCAGGGTGCGCTTTTCCGGCAAAGATGAACTGTACCGGATGGGTGGGATGATTCACAATTTTGTTCAGCCGGTCGAGGTTCTTAAAAAGCAAATGGGCCCGTTTGTAGGTTGCAAAACGACGGGCAAAGCCAATGGTCAGTGCATTGGGATTGAGTGCATTCAGTGCTTCGGTGATGAGTTTCGGATTCTCATTGCGTTTGATCCAGTTGTCGGAAAAACGTTCCTTGATGTAGTTGATAAGTTTGACCTTAAGTTGTTGTTTTAACTCAACGATTTCTTCGTCAGGAACATCGTGGATTTTCTTCCAGAGATCAAAATTGCTTTGGGTTTCGGGAAACTGATGCCCGAAATATTTTTTATGCAGTTCTTTCCACTCGCGGGCCGTCCAGGTTGAGTAATGAACTCCGTTGGTAACATAACTGATATGAAGTTCTTCGGGGAAATAGCCCGGATAAAGGCTTTGCAGCAATTCCTTACTCACATCGCCGTGCAGCATGCTTACACCGTTAATGTTTTGAGCCAGGTTGGCAGCCAGGTAGCTCATATTAAAAAGATGCTCCGAGGGATAAGCTTTACCCAGTTGAGCAAAAGCATCCCATGTGAGTCCGATTTCTTCGGGGAAATAGTTCATGTAGGCATGAAGCAAATCAACATGAAAGGAATCGTGACCGGCAGGAACGGGCGTATGGGTGGTAAACAGGGTAGAAGCCCTGACGAGTTCCTTCGCTTCGTCGAAGCCTAGCTTATGATCCTGCATGATGTTATGCAGGCGTTCGAGAACGGTAAATGCAGCATGCCCTTCGTTGCAATGGTATACATCGGCATCGATGCCAAGTGCTTTCAGGGCTCTGATACCGCCAATACCCAAAAGGATTTCCTGTTTGAGCCGGTTTTCATTGTCGCCGCCATACAGGTGGTGGGTAACAAAACGGTCTTCGTCGTTGTTTTCGTCAAGATCGGCATCGAGCAGGTACAATTTAACGCTGCCAACATCAACCTGCCACAAGCGTGCGGTAAGGTTTCTGCCAGGATACCTGACACTTATCTTCAGCCATTCGTTGTTGACCATGACTGGTGAAACGGGGATTTTCGAAAATTCCTCTGCCTCGTAATTGGCAATTTGTTCGCCGTTATTGTTCAGGGTTTGTTTGAAATAACCATAACGATACATCAGGCCAACGGCCACCATGTTGACTTTCGAATCGCTGGCTTCCTTTAAATAATCGCCTGCCAGTACTCCCAGCCCGCCCGAAAAAATTTTCAGACTGTCGTGCAGTCCGTATTCCATGCTGAAATAGGCGATTTTATTTCCATCGGGATGACTTCTTTCCTTCAGGTAGTTGCTTAGTTCGTTGTACACCCATTCCAGTTTGTATCTGAATTCCTCATCTTTTTCCAATTCGAGGAAGCGGTTGTAGCCTACCTTGTCGAGCATTAAAACGGGGTTATGGGCTGTTTCGATCCATAATTCTTCGTCGATGTACTCGAACAGTTCACGGGCTTTGGTGTTCCAAACCCACCAAAGGTTACGTGATATTTCTTTAAGCGGAGTCAAACTCTCCGGTATTTTTGGTTCTACAATCAGCTTTTGCCATGTAGGTTTATCGTTGTAATAACGATCTGAAAATCTTACTCCTTCACTCATCTCTATTGTTTTATTTTCGTTTTCTTTTTAACTGTTTAAAAAAGGGGTCACAAAAAGAGTAAATTTTTTTCAATTGAAACCTTCCAGCCGAGGAATGCTGTTAAGATTTCAAAATAAATTTACAGTGTCACGCCCGGGTTTATTTTTTCACAGTTGCTTTTTTGGTTTTTGAAGAAGTAGTTGGTTTCTTTTTTTTCTTTTTAAGGTTTAATTTCTTGTTTTCGAGTTCCAGCGATTTTATTTTTTCTTCTTTGATTCGCACGGTTTCCTGCAAGGCCGCTAATTGCTGGCTCAAGGGATCATCGGGTACAATTCTGTTCAAGCGCATGGTGAAGTCAGACAAAACATTCATGTAATTGATGAAGGCTTCGTAGGGGGAGTCGTAGTGATTAAAATACTTATGGACTTCGCCATCGGAAAAGAATTTGGTACACATATAATAGAAATGGTCGCTTAGCTGCAGGTAGTCCCAGTCGCGCAGAATGGCTTCATCGTTGCATTGTTCTATTCGGGGCTGTAATTCGTACAGTTTATTGAATGCCTCTTCCTGCAACTCATTACCCAGCCAGGCCGAAAGGTCGCGTTCTTCATCGGCCCACGAAATGGGGTTGGGAACATGCACCGGGCCAACAGGCTGATAATCGTCGATGATCTCCGAAGGGGTTCTGAATTGAAACTGCTTGCTTTTAATGATGGTATCGGGAAGCGCACCCAGAAAATCGAGTATTCCGGAGTTGGCTTTTTGATGTTCGCCAAAGGTTTCATAATCCATAAAGAGGTTGATTACTTCATCTTTCGGATCGGTTTTGCCCAGCCAGCTTACGAATTTCTCGGTGGTGAGGGGGTATTGCGACCATCCCTTATTGGAAAAGCGGAAGGAAATGTCGTCGCTCAACTTGAAGTTTCGCATTAAAATTTTTAGGCGCGGATTGATGGCATTGGTGTAGATGAAGTTGGGACTTTTCCATCCCAGAACATGCTTTGCTCCTTCGGTGATCATGGCTTTGAAGCCCATGTCGTGCACCATGCGGCCAATTTCGTCGGAGTAAATCAATTCGGTATTTCGGAATACCGTGGGTCTTTTGCCAAAATGCTTTTCTATCAAATCGTCGTGTCGCTGTACCTGTCTGGCAAACAGTTCCTCGTTTTTGAGTGCAACCAGCGAGTGCGAATAGGTTTCGGAAAGAAATTCGACACAACCGGTTTCATTGAGTTTTTTAAACGATTCAAGCACTTCGGGTGCATAGTGCTCAAACTGTTCAATGGCACTTCCGGTGAGGGAAAATGCCAGCCTGAATTGTCCCTTGTGTTTTTCAATGGCCTTTAGCAGCTTTTCGTTGGCTGGTAAGTAACAGTCTTTTGCTACTTTATGCAGGATGGTTTCGTTGGCATAATCGTCGTAATAATACGAATCGTTGCCAATGTCGAAAAAGCGGTAACGGCGAAAGCGAAAGGGCTGATGAACCTGAAAATATAAGCTGATCGTTTTCATTGTATCTTGGTTTTACTTGTTCAGTGTTTTATAATAAATATCGCGCACATGGCCGGCCGAATGTTTCCATTGCAGGTTATCGACTTCGGTGCGGGCGTTCTTCTTAAAAGTAGCCGGAAGCGCAGGATAGGAGATGATGGCATGGATGGCGTCGGCCATGGCATTGATGTCCCAGAAATCGATTTTGATGGCATGCGTGAGTATTTCTGAAACCCCCGACTGTTTTGAAATTATTACAGGCACATCGCTTTGCATGGCCTCGAGGGGCGAAATACCGAATGGTTCCGAAATGGAAGGCATCACATATACATCACTCAGTTTAAACATATGAAATACATCGTCGCCCCTGAGAAAGCCTGTGAAATGAAAGTGATCGGTGATTTTAAGCTGTGCAGCCCTGCGGACCATGGCGTTCATCATGTCGCCACTTCCTGCCATTACAAAGCGAACATTTCGTTTGCGCTGAAGCACTTGATAGGCTGCTTCAACAAAATATTCAGGCCCTTTTTGCATGGTAATGCGCCCCAAAAAGGTGACAATCTTTTCATTCATGCCTTTTTTGAGTGCCTTTTTATTTTCGAAACTGACCGGTTCCACCGCATTGTAAACTGTTTGTACTTTTTCGGGATCGATGCCGTATTTTTCAATTACAATTTGACGGGTCAGATTACTTACGGTAATGATTTTGTCGGCTTGTTCCATGCCTTCGCGTTCGATGGCATAAACCTGTGGGTTGACGCTTCCGCCACTGCGATCGAAATCGGTGGCATGCACATGAATTACCAGGGGTTTGCCCGATGCTTTTTTGGCTGCTATGCCGGCAGGATAAGCCAGCCAGTCGTGTGCATGGATAAGATCGAATTCGGTATCGTTGGCAATGGTTTCGGCTACAATGGCATAATTGAAGATTTCGTTGATCAGGTTTTTTCCATATTTCCCCGAAAATTCAATTTTCCCGTGATCGTCGGTTTCAATAAAACGTGTTTTTGAGGCATGCCGAAGACTGGTCATTTTCCAAAACTCTTCCGGATCGGTGTAAGGAATAATGTTGGAGTCGACCTCGTAATAATCGATTTTGCTTTGCATGTCGTTGAAAACGATTTTTTTGCGCGTGACCGGGATGTCGCTCGCTCCAATCAGTTTCATGGTACTTTGATCTTCATCACCAAAGGCTTTGGGTACCACAAAGACTACTTCAATGTCCTTGAAGTTGGCCAGTCCGCGTGTAAGACCGTAACAGGCTGTTCCTAAACCTCCCGAGATGTGCGGTGGAAATTCCCATCCAAACATTAATACTTTCATCTGCCTCTTATCTGATAGTTATTATCCTAACTGTTGAAATTGTCGATTATGTGATAAACCCTTAGTATTTCACCAATATTCCAGGCCTGCGAAATAGCACCTTTCCCTATATGAGGCGGGTTTCCATTGTAAAGTTCCGAAATGGATCCAATACACCCACTGGTCATTTCTTCTTCGAAACCATCCATTATTTTTTGTACAAAGGATAAGCCTCCTCGTCCGTGTACTTCAAGATAAGCTTCGATGAAAAAGCCGATCAGCCATGGGAATACGCTGCCCTGATGCATGGCTTCTTCGCGCTGTTGTTCATTGCCTTCGTAAATTCCCTTGTACAAGGGATTTCGTGGCGAAAGTGTTCTTAAGCCCTTGGGGGTGAGCAGGTCTTTTTTTGCCAGACTCAAAACCGATTTTTTCATTTCCTTGGTCAAAGGGGAGTAAGGCATGGCTGAAGCAATTACCTGATTGGGTCGCACCGACCAGTCGCTTTGTTCTTTATTTACACAGTCGGCCAGATAGCCTTTTTCTTCATCCCAGAAGGTTTCAATAAATGATTTTGAAGTCTGATCTGCAAGGAGCTGCCATTGGGCTGCCAGTTTTTGATCTCCTGCCATCCCGGCCAGTTCGATGAAGTAACACAGGGCATTGTACCAAAGTGCATTGATTTCAACGGCTTTGCCATAACGCGGTGTTACCGGTTGATTATGGCTGTAGGCATTCATCCAGGTGAGTGCTACTCCGGTGTATTCGGCATTGATGAGGGCATCTTCGTCCATGCGAATGTTGAAATCGGTCCCATTCTTATAGGCCTCAAGTATGTTTATAAATGTTTTCCGGTAGTTTTTCCAAACTTCTGCTTTTCCGCCCAGTTCGTCTGTGAGTTGCTGAATGGTCCAGAAAAACCAAAGTGGTGTATCGGCTGCATGATAGTCAGGAATGAACCTTCCCCATTTACTTGGGAAAAGGCCGTTTTTGATTCTTGCAATGTTTGATTTTAGTATGTTTTTTATCAGTCGCTGATCTTCTATGGCCAGCGATAGTCCGGGAAGTGCTACAAAGGTTTGATTAATCCGTCCGTTGTACCAGGGATAACCGGCCTGCAAATCGGTAAAATGATCGGTTTTTACGACAAACTGTTCGGCCGAATTTTTGAGACAGCCGAAGAAACTGCTTCTTGGCGTTTTCTTTTCGAGTTCGGCATTGAATTTTCTTTTGAACTGTGCAGGTGAACTTTCACTGGTCGAAGCGGAGAAGATAATGCTTTCTCCTTTTTTTATTTCTGCTTCAAAATAACCGGGTGTGTACAGGTCTTCGGTATATTCATAGCCGCGGGCCTGTTCCTTGTAATATTCAACATTGTAATACCAGTCGGGATTGGCAATGTATTCTTCGCATTTCGATAGCTGCATGTGCAAATAAGGGTAGCCGTCGTACAACTGGATTTTAATTCCGTTTTTTATTTTTTCGTACCGGGTGTTGGCATACAAATTCGACTTGCTCAAATGATGCATGTTACGAAAGGCAAGAAATGGCTTGAATCGCAGGCGCGTAGGCGAATTTGCATCAACCAGGGTGTAACGAATCAGTACTTGTTCTGTTTTTTCGACAAGCAACAACTCCTTGGTTAATACAACGCCTCCTACCCGGTAGGTAAGCATTGCGATGGCATCGGTAGAGAAATCGCGGATGTATTTGTGCCCGCGTGGCTCGTATAGATCTCCGCTGAACTTGTGGATGCCAAGGTTGAATTCGGCTCCGTGCTGTATAATGGTTGTGTCGAGCGACGAAAGCAAGACATGTTTTCCGCCGTCGAGTGTATGATTGGGACAAACCAACAAGCCATGATACTTACGGGTGTTGCATCCCGACAGGGTGGTGCAACTGTACGAACCGGCGCGGTTGGTGTGTAGTATTTCGCGTTGCAGCGAATATTCCAGGTTGACCAGCTGCTTTTTGTCGAATTTTAAATAACTCATTGAATGTGCTAATTGATGGTTGAACGCTTTGCTACTTCTTCTATAACTACAACTTTGGGTCAAAGGTTTTTGAAGTATTCCTTTTCAGACTGTAATTTAACAAAAGGATAATTCATTTCAAGTTTTTCAAGCTTTTTTATCATCGATGCTGCAAATTTTTTAATTTTTTCGGGGTTGTTGTTAAGCACACGATGCTGAGCCGCTTTGATTATTGGTTCCAGCTGCTGATTGAGTTGGAGCGTATTGTTGTTGAAGTAAACTGATGCGAATTTCTCGAAAAGATAATCGACTGTAATTTCGTTCATGTGGGTCATGTCGCTGGCATAAAAACGATAATCGCGCAATTCGTCATTTACTATTTCGTAGGCCGGAAAATACGACGTAGTAGCTGGAAGTTGCTTTAGCACTTCCTCAATGGCAAGCAACAAGCAGGCTTTGCTGAGCTGATTTTGGTGCGCTCCGTCCTTGAGATGTCGAACCGGGCTTACGGTGAAAATAATTTTTAAAGCAGGATTGAAGGCAGTCAGTTGCTTGATCAGGCCAACCCAGCTACGACTTATTTCGGTCACCTGTAAGCGGTAGCGTTCAAAGGCCTTGGCGGGTATTTTGTGACAATTGGCCACAATACGATCGGTTTCGATGTGTTTAAACACCCAGGCTGTTCCAAAAGTAACAAACAGCATTTTTGTGCTTTTCAGAAAGTGATGCGTTTTATTGATCGCATGTTGGCAGTTGCTTATTAACTCATCGCGCGACGGATGAGAAAAGGAACCGTGAAAATCGAGACTGTGCCATTGTTGATCGTGAAATATAATAGACGATGGATCAGTAGGTCTGTTTTCAATTGCATTTTCAATTGCTCCGGCAATCGATGCCGGGTTATATAAAACCCCAAAAGGATTTTGTAATACCGGAAATTTCAGTCGCGAAAGTTGCTTTCCCATGTGGTCGGAAAAGCATGAGCCGATCATCACCACCGGAGTTTGATGGTCGATTTCAAATGTTGATTTTATTACCGGAACCGTTGTCCTGAATCGTTGTACCATCGCGACAGTTTAAGGTGAAAACTTTTTCCAAAGTTACTTTAAAAAAATAAGCACAGGACTTAAGTGCTCCTTTTGAGTCCATTGTTTACACAATATTAACCATTTCTTTCTAAGGAGATAAGGCTGGTCAACACTAAAATTTTACTTTTGTCCAAAATTTGATTTTATGCTGATTGATACCCATTCTCATATTTATTCCGAAGAGTTCAACGGAGAAGCAGCCGAAGTGATAAAACGGGCGGACGATAAGGGGGTTAACAAAATTTTGCTTCCTAATATTGACAGTTCATCCATAAAAATGATGCTTGACCTGGCCGATCGCTATCCGGAACGGTGTTATCCAATGATTGGTTTGCATCCGACATCGGTGAAAGAAGATTATCGTGAAGAGCTCGAACTGGTCGAATATTGGCTAAAGCGGCGCAAGTTTTATGGTATTGGTGAAATTGGTATCGATTTGTACTGGGAAGATACCTTCAGGGAAGAACAGGAATACGTTTTCATGAAACAGCTTGGCTATGCACTGGCATACGATTTGCCTGTTTCGATCCATACCCGCGATTCGTTTGATTTGGCCATTGGCTGCATCGAAAAAGCCAATGAAGGGGGCCGGCTCAGGGGCGTGTTTCATTGTTTTACGGGCGATGTCGATCAGGCCCAAAAAGCCATTGCACTTGGTTTGAAAATTGGAGTAGGAGGAATCGTTACCTTTAAAAACGCCGGGATCGATCAGGTGATAGCCCAATTGTCGCCCAACGATTTGCTGCTCGAAACCGATGCCCCGTATCTGGCTCCGGTTCCTTTTAGAGGGAAGCGCAATGAAAGTGCTCATTTGGTTTATGTGTTGAAGAAAGTAGCATCGCTTTTCGACATCGGTGAAGATGAAATGGCAGCCATCACCACCAGGAATGCCAGTCTGCTTTTTGGTGTGTGATACACGGTCGTTCTTTTTTATGAGATATATTCTGTGACTTTGCGCGAATTAGCTTTACTTTTGCCGATATTTCTATCGTTATGCAACCATCCATTCTGATTATTTATACCGGAGGTACTATTGGTATGGTGCAGCGGCCCGAAGACGGATCGCTTGCTCCGGTAAATTTCGATGAATTGTCGAAAGAGATTCCGATGCTTAACAAGTTTGGCTACCATATTTCGTCCATCACTTTCGATCCGGTACTCGATTCGTCGAATGTAACACCCGATTTTTGGATGAAACTGGCCGAAACGGTCGAGCAAAACTACGAGCAGTACGATGGTTTTGTGATTCTGCATGGAACCGATACCATGGCCTATACGGCGTCGGCACTTAGTTTTATGTTCGAAAATCTCGACAAGCCAGTCATCCTAACAGGCGCACAGCTGCCCATTGGAACACTGCGTACCGACGGTAAAGAAAACCTGCTTACTGCGGTTGAAATAGCTGCTGCCAAACACGATGGCCTGCCCAATGTCCCGGAAGTGTGTATTTATTTTAATTCCAAACTTTTTAGAGGAAACCGTACTACTAAAATTGATTCCCTGCAGTTTAAGGCTTTCGACTCGAAAAATTATCCGCCCCTCGCCAGTGCCGGTGTTGAAATTAAATATGCGAGTGAATTTGTTAACCGCACGACCAATAAAGGCATATTCAAGGTCAACAGGAACATCGATCCTCATGTGGTGATACTGAAAATATTCCCGGGCATTCAGGAGTCAATTGTTGAAGCAATCATAGAAATAGAGGGGCTTAGAGGCATTGTACTTGAGTCGTTTGGTTCGGGAAATGTACCGGAATTTGCATGGTTTTCGAAATTAATTGAAAAAGCGATTAAAAAAGGTATAATAATTGTTAACGTAAGTCAGTGTGCCGGAGGGCGGGTAATGATGGGTTTGTATCAAACCAGTGTCGACCTGCAGCGGCAAGGAGTAGTGAGCGCTTACGACATGACTACCGAAGCTGCGGTGAGTAAGTTGATGTTTCTTTTGGGACAAGGACTTTCGTATGCCGAAGTGAAGAAATATCTGAATCAAAATTTGAAAGGAGAAATAACAATATAGTTTTGTTTGATATTCTTTTTTTTTTGTATTTTTCGTCCCTCAAAAATATCGGGCAAAAATGCAAAGGCGCTTAAATACCTGCGATCAAATAAAAATGGTGCATATCGCTCGCAGATACTGGTGTTGTTTAACGTAGTTTTGCTATTTTTGTTTAATGTCATCTTTAACATGTCAGAGATTTATTGCCGGAATGTTTTCAATATGGAGTTTTACTGGCAGCGGGCGAGGTGGTTTACGTTCTGAATACAAGTGAAAAATTTGACTCTTGCATAAAAGTTAAAGCACCTTCAAGGTAAAAGAAGGTAAAGGATGCTTTTCTTTGGATTATTCAAGAAGTGGAAATAATGGAGAGGTGCAGGAGTAGCTGAACCGGCATCCCGGTATAACCGGGAGAAAGCGTGTGTTACAGTTTATTTTTCTGCTCTTCACATGAGTTGAAATAAATAATGGAGAGGTGCAGGAGTGGCTGAACTGGCACGCCTGGAAAGCGTGTGTACCCCGAAAGGGTACCGAGGGTTCGAATCCCTCTCTCTCCGCAAGTAAAATGAGAGTGAATAAAGCAAATCAGAATAATTGTTGAATAAATTAAAAAACATCATGAAAAAATTATTTGCATTAATAGCTGTTCTCACGATATTCGTACTTGGAATGTCGGTTAATGTTGTTGCTCAGGATCAGGCTGAGGTAGCTACTGAAGAGGTGGCTGGCGCAGATTCTGTAACTGCCGATTCAGCTGGTGATTTAGTTGCAGACCCTCTGGAAGAAGCGGCTGTTGAAGCTGAAGAAGGAAAATCGCTGCACAGTCAGTTGAAACAAAAATTTATTGAAGGTGGACCTACTTTCATGTCGTTCGTACTGATCGCCCTGATTCTTGGTCTGGCGCTTGCCATCGAACGGATCATTTATCTGAACCTGGCCACCACCAACACCAAAAAGTTAATGGCCAACGTTGAAGAAGCACTGGCCAATGGCGGTGTTGAAGCTGCAAAAGAAGTTTGCCGCAATACCCGCGGACCGGTAGCCAGTATTTTCTACCAGGGTCTCGATCGTTACGACGAGGGTGTTGATGTAGTTGAAAAATCAGTAGTATCGTATGGTAGCGTTCAGGCAGGTCTGCTTGAAAAAGGATTGAGCTGGATTGCCCTGTTCATCGCTTTGGCTCCGATGCTCGGATTCCTCGGAACAGTAATCGGTATGATTCAGGCTTTCGATGCAATTGAAGTAGCAGGTGACATTAGCCCCTCACTGGTAGCTGGTGGTATTAAAGTGGCCTTGATCACAACTGTAACCGGTTTGATCGTTGCTATTATCCTGCAAATTTTCTACAACTACTGTGTCGCTAAAATCGACAGCATCATCAACAGTATGGAAGATGCTTCAATTTCATTGCTCGACCTGGTAGTTAAACACAATGCTAAAAAATAATTGTACCCATGGAGAAAACTCGTAAAATAACCTCAATTATATTATGGGTTCTGATGGCATTGTCTGTCGCTCTCTTTGTTTACATGATCGTGTCAATCGATGATGAAAGCAATCCAGGAGCCAAAGCCGTACAGGCAATTACCTTGAACCTGAACTGGTCGATTGTACTATTTGCTATTGCCGCTGTAGTTGCTGTAGTATTCGCCCTGGTTCAAATGTTTGGAGACAAGAGGAAAGCCATTGGTGCTGTTGTTGCCGTGGCCATCTTTGGAGCTGTTTTGGCCATATCTTATTCATTGGCTTCACCCACCATCCCTAATTTTTACGGGGTTGATAAATTTGTTGCCGATGGAACACTGACTGAAGCGATTTCGCGTTGGGTTGGAACCGGACTGTATTTTGTCTACATTCTGTTTGCCGGTGCTTTCCTTTCCATTATCGGATTTGGAGTAGCCAGTGTATTCAAACGTTCGTGAGCAAATCACAACATCTAAAAAATTAAATTATGCCAAGGAAATTACCCGAATATAATGCTTCATCGTTGGCCGATATCGCCTTCATGCTACTTATCTTCTTCCTGGTAACCACTACCATGGATATTGATACAGGGCTTGAGAGGAGATTGCCTCAGTGGATCGACCCGGAGGATATCGAAGATACCCCGCCAATTAAGGAGCGTAACATTTTCGTTGTATTGGTCGACCGCAACAACCGTTTAATGGTTGAAGGCGAATTGACCCGGGTAGAAGACTTAAAGGAAAAAACAAAAGAATTCTTAACCAATCCGATGAACGACGAAGACCTTCCTGAAAAGGAAGTTCGTGAAATTCCTTTCATCGGACCTTACGACGTATTGTCGAAAAGTGTTGTAATTTCTCTGCGAAACGACGTTGGAACCACCTATGGTACCTATATTCAGGTGCAAAATGAATTGGTGGCTGCAATTAATGAGTTGCGTGAGAGCTTCGCACAAAACCAGTTTGGTAAGTCTTTTGATAAACTTGACGCCGATCGTCAGGATGCCATTAAGGAAATTTACCCGCAAAAGATATCAGAAGCAGAACCCAAAAGGATAGGAGGAAATTAGCATGTCAAAATTTAGAAAAGACGAAGGTAAAGAAACTCCTGCCATATCAACATCGGCATTGCCCGACATCGTTTTCATGCTGTTGTTCTTCTTTATGGTAACAACAACCATGCGTGAAACCGATCCGCTGGTAAGGGTTCGCTTGCCTGAAGCAACCGAAATTACAAAACTTGAAAAGAAGTCGCTTGTAAGCTATATCAACGTTGGACCACCCATGCCCAAGTGGCAGGCCCAGCTTGGTAGTGAGCCAAGGATTCAGCTGAACGACCAGTTTGCCAAAGTAAGCGATATTGGCGATTTTGTTGAAGCCGAAAGGCAAGCCCGCGAAGAGCAGGAGCAAAAACAAATTGTGACCTCTCTGAAAGTTGATGAATTTACAAAAATGCTTATCGTTACCGAAATCAAGCAGGAATTACGTAAGGCAGCAGCGCTGCACATCAACTATTCATCAAGAAAGAAAGCACAAAACAGATAGGTGCTACAAGCCTTAAAAAAAAGAAGGGTGATCTTTACAGGTCACCCTTCTTTTTTGTGTTAGTGTAGTTGCTTAAAGGCTTCTTTTTCGAAAACCAGGGCACTGCGTGCAGGGAGATAAAGCCTTAGCTGATGCGATGCTTTGTTAGCATCCGAAGGAATGGTGTAGTACGTAATACGGTCATCAAAACGTTCGTAACCTCCAAGGTGACCGGCATCGGTATTGAGCACCACCTTGAACTTTGAGGCTTCCATAGGAATTCCATAGTCGGTAAACGAAGTATGAGCGTTGAAATTAAAAACAAACAGGAGACTGCCCCTTTGGTAGGCCAGCACCTGATCGGCTTTGTTTTCCCAAAGTTTCCATATTTCCGGAATTGTAAGCAATTCATGTTTTTTTATCAGGGCAATCATTTCCTGGTCAAAATCTTTTAGCCAGTGAAAACGTAGCTCGTAATTATCGGCCAGGCTCCACAGCCGACGGGCATGGCGATACGACCAGTGATTCCCCTCCCGGGGAAAATCAATCCACTCGGGATGACCAAACTCGTTCCCCATGAAATTTAAATAAGCCCCACCGGCGCAGCTTGCAGTCAGGAGCCTGATCATTTTGTGCAGAGCAATTCCTCTTTCAACGGTCAGGTTGGGCTGATCTTTTCGCATGCTGAAATACATCTCTTTGTCGATCAGCCTGAAGATAATGGTCTTGTCGCCAACGAGTGCCTGATCGTGGCTTTCTGCATAGCTTACCACTTTTTCGTCGTTACGGTGGGCGGTCATCTGATGAAAAATATCACCAACTTCCCATTCCTCGTCTTTTTTCTCCTTGATGAGTTTGATCCAATAATCAGGAACCCCCATGCTCATCCGGTAATCGAAACCCAGGCCTCCATCTTCAAGAGGGGCTGCCAGTCCGGGCAAACCACTTACATCTTCGGCGATTGACAGCACACGGGGTTTGAGTTCGTGCATGAGTTGATTGGCCAGTTTGAAATAAACCACTGCTTCGTAGTCGAGATTGGGTGAAAAGTAATCGTCGTAGCCGCCAAAGGCTGTTCCCAGTCCGTGGTCGAAGTACAGCATGCTGGTCACCCCATCGAAACGGTAGCCGTCAAAGCGATATTCTTCCAGCCAGTATTTTATATTGGAAAGCAAAAAATGCAGCACCTCATTTTTGCTGTAATCGAAGCAAAGAGAATCCCAGGAAGGATGTTCACCCCGGTTCCCTTCGTGGAAAAACTGGTAGCGGGTACCATCATAACGTCCCAGTCCTTCGAGTTCGTTCTTTACTGCATGAGAGTGAATCAGGTCCATGATGACGGCTATGCCCATGCCATGGGCTTCGTCGATGAGTTGTTTCAGTTCATCGGGAGTGCCAAAACGCGATGAAGCGGCAAAGAAACTCGAAACATGGTAGCCGAAACTTCCATAATAGGGATGTTCTGGAATGGCCATCAATTGAATAACATTGTAACCGGCGTCCTTTATACGGGGCAGCATATCGGTCCTGAATTCATTATAGCTGTGTACCCTTTCTTCTTCGCCGGCCATGCCAATGTGGGCTTCATAAATAAGGGGAGCTTCCTCACTCCGCTCAAATAACTTGTTTTTCCATTCGTAGCTTGTCGGGGGAGCCCAAACTTCGGCATTGAAAATGTGGGTGTCGGGATCCTGAACCACCCTCTGGGCCCATGCCGGAATGCGTTTGCCACTTCCGCCGTTCCAGTGCATCGACAGGGCGTACAGGTCGCCGTGCTTTAGCTGGTTTTCGTCAAGATTTAGCTCCCAGTTGCCATTGCCAACGGGCTGCATGCGATAGGCTTCTTCTTCGTTCCAGCTATTGAAAGTACCAATCAGATAAATACTGGATGCATTGGGAGCCCATTCACGCAAACACCATTGGTTTTCGCATCGGTGAAGACCGAAATAGAGATAACCCGAGGCAAAATCGGAAAGCGAAGCGGTACCGCTTAATTCGGCTTCCTTTCGCTTTGTTTGCTCATGCCATTCGATGAAAGCCTTTTCGTAGGGTTCGAGCCAGGGATCATTCCGGATAATTCGAAGCTTTTCCATTTGTTTTTCGTTTTCTCTAAAGTAGGAAAATTAGTTGATTGAAGAACTGTTGCTTGCATAAATTGTTCGCTTCGAAAAGCAGCAGCTTGCCGTATTATTTTTTTATAGCAGGCCGGCTTGCAGTCTTTCAAGGTCTTCGGGCGTATCGATGCCACTGCCTGCACCGTCGGTAAGGGCAGTTTTAATTCGAAAATCATTTTCAAGCCAGCGCAGTTGTTCCAGTTTTTCTCCTTGTTCAAGTGGCGAGGGTTCGAGCTGTGTGAGCGCCTGCAGAACCGATGCACGATACGCATACAAGCCAATGTGAAGAAAATATTGGTGCTTTGTAAGCCATTCATTTTTTGCTGCATCGCGTTGAAACGGGATGGTGTGACGGCTGAAATAAAGCGCAAAGCCGGCAGCCGAACGAACGGCTTTCACTTTGTTGTGATCAAACAAGGTTTCGATCTTATCGATGGGGCAAAGCAGCGTGGCAATGTCGCAGGCTTCATCTTCAAAGCATTGCAGAAGCAGTCTGAACTGATCGGGCTGAATGAAGGGCTCATCGCCCTGAACATTGACTACCACGTCGAAGTCGTAGTCAGCTGAAAGCAGCCGGGCTGCCTCGGCACAACGGTCAGTGCCACTGGGATGATTGGCAGCAGTCATGACCACTTTTCCACCAAAGCTTTTAACCGCTTCTTCAATGCGTACATCGTCGGTGGCCACCACAAGCAGATCGAATACCTCGCTACAACGTTCGTAAACGTGCTGTATCATTGGTTTGCCTCCGATATCAACCAGGGGTTTCCCCGGGAAGCGGGTCGATGCATAACGGGCAGGTATTATAGCGATGGGTTTCATAAGTGGGTTTAAAGATACAGTTTCTAAGGCTACTTTCACACTTTTTATAAATTTCGATGGTTTATTGAAGTGCTAAAATTGTAACTTTGTCAGTTAAATCGGAAAAATAGCATTGTTTAAAGTACATTCGGAACATGATCGACATTCAGGAAATTAAACAACGTTTTGGTATCATAGGAAATGCACCCGTGTTGAACCGTGCCATTGAGGTGGCAGTACAGGTGGCCCCCACCGATTTGTCGGTGTTGATTACAGGAGAAAGTGGAGTGGGTAAGGAAGTGTTTCCACAAATCATTCACCAGTTTTCGTCGCGGAAACATGGAAAATACATCGCAGTGAACTGTGGAGCCATTCCTGAGGGTACTATCGATTCTGAACTTTTCGGCCATGTGAAAGGCTCGTTTACAGGAGCACTCAACGATCGGAAAGGTTATTTTGAAGTAGCCGACGGTGGCACAATCTTCCTCGACGAGGTGGGTGAACTGCCCCTGTCTACTCAGGTCAGATTATTACGGGTGCTCGAGGCAGGTGAATTTATGAAAGTTGGCTCGTCGCAGGTGCTGAAGACCAATGTTCGCGTAGTAGCAGCAACCAATCTTGATATTCCGGGGGCCATTAGCGAAAACAAGTTTCGTGAAGATCTTTATTATCGTCTCAATACGGTGCCTGTTCATGTGCCGCCTTTGCGCGAACGAAAGGATGATGTTGTTTTGTTATTCCGTAAATTTGCGCACGATTTTGCCGAGCGTTATCGTATGCCTGCCCTTCGGCTCGACGATGAGGCCCGGGGCATCCTGGTGTCATTTCCCTGGCCGGGAAATATCAGGCAATTGAAAAATATTACCGAGCAGATATCCATTATTGAACAGGCACGCGAAATCGATGGCCATAAAATGCGGGGTTATCTTCCACATTTTCACGAGCATCAACTGCCTGCACTTTATCGTCAGAACGAGGAGAACACCTTCGCTTCGGAAAGGGAAATCCTGTACAAAGTATTGTTCGACATGAAAAAGGACATGAGCGATCTCAAGAAGCTGGTGTTCGATCTGATGCAAAATGAAGACTCGGGCCAGATCCATAACGAAAACAAGCGCATTATCCGCAAGCTGTATAAGGAAGAAGAGAATGGCTTTGAAGCCGAAGCCTATCAGCCTGAAGTGACAAGCTACCCCGCAGTACCTACGGTTCAGGCTGTGAAAATCGATAAAGATGAGGAGCATATTGAAGATACAGAGGAATATGTTGAGGAAACCCTTTCCATAGAAAAAAAGGAAAAGGAATTGATACAGAAAGCACTGCAAAAGTATAAGGGGAAGCGCAAATATGCAGCCAAAGAACTGGGAATATCCGAACGTACCCTTTACCGAAAAATTAAAGAGTACAATATTAATTAGTGGCATCACGTATAAAGAACAATATGAAGCAGTTCCTGAGTATCATCCTTTTTGTTTTTCTCTCGCTGGGTTTAACACATTGCAAGATCAACTATTCGTTTACCGGTGCATCCATTTCACCCCTGGTGAAAACCTACACGGTATACGATTTTCAGTTGAGGGCAGGTAAGGCAAGTCCGACGCTGAGTACCTATTTTACCGAACAGCTTCGTGATAAATTTACACGCCAGACCAGTCTAGATTATTTGCGCGATGGCGGTGACCTCGAGTTTGAAGGTGCCATTACCGGTTTCGATGAAAAACCAATGGCGGTGCAGGGCGACGACATTGCAGCTCAAACCAGACTAACGATACGCATTTCGGTGAAATATACCAACAACCTCGACCACGATCAGGACTTCGATACCGAGTTTTCGGCCTATGCCGATTTTAGCAGTACCAGTAATCTTAGTGAGGTTGAAGACGATCTGATCGAGGAAATAGTAACACAAATCGTAGATGACATATTCAATAAATCGGTAGCCAATTGGTAGTATTGTGACAAAAGAGCAATTTCAGAAATACATGAAACAACCCGAACTGCTCGATGCATCGACAGTGGAAGGTTTGAAGGAAGTGGTCGGCGATTTCCCCTGGTTTGTGGCTGCGCGAATGCTCTATCTGCGTAATTTGCAAAATATCAGCAGCTACCGCTTTGAAGCAGAATTGAGCAAGCAGGCTGTTTTTATTTCCGACCGTCAACAGTTGTTGAAGCTGCTTAGCGGAAGCAGCGCATCGGAAAATGAATTTCAGTTACTCCCCTTCGACAGCAAAGCGCTGGGCACTGTATTGAGCGATAAACAGCATGATCTGTTGAGTGAACTGCAACTAGAACCAACATCGTCTTTTAAGCTCGAAGCCGACCTTCATAATGAAAACAATCAGCCTGTTGACCTGATTGATAAATTTATTAATGAAAATCCGACGATCATTCCCCGTAAAGTCAATGCCGCATCCTCGAAGAAGTTGCCTGCCAACGAGGAGGAAGAGGTAAGCGAGGGGCTTATAACCGAAACGCTCGCAGGTATTTACGTTCAGCAGGGACTGTATCGTGAGGCACTAAAAGCCTATGAAAAATTAAGTTTGAAATTCCCGGAAAAAAATACTTACTTTGCCAGTCAAATTGAAAAAATCAAAAACTTAATATCAAAAGATTCATAAAATGTATACGCTTGCAATTGTACTCATTTTTATTGTTTGCCTTTTGCTTGTACTCATCGTGTTGGTACAGAATTCAAAGGGTGGAGGTTTGGCCTCAAGTTTCTCAAGCAATAACCAAATTATGGGTGTACGTCGTACAGCCGACTTTCTGGAAAAAGCAACCTGGTATCTGGCTGGTGCACTTTTAGTATTGTGCGTAATGGCAAGTGCTTTTATTCCGCGTCAGGAAATCAGACAGGATTCGATCATCAGCAATCAGATCGAAACCGCAATCGATCCTTCTGCAGTTCCAAGTTTCCCTATGACCGAGGGAGATATCGAATCGGCAGGTGAAACAGTTCCGGCCGATAATGGCGGAAATGCCGATGAAGAATAGAAAATACCAACTTGTATAATATTGAGGCGTCGTGTTTGCGACGCCTTTTTTGTTTCTTTTTGGCGGCTGCTGTCATCATGGCAGTGTTGCTGTTCTCTTTGTCAGTCGTTGGTTTGAGTGTTGTGCTACAGTTTGTTGATCATTTTTTGCTCATCATGCTGTCAGTTGCAGTACCGTCATCGCTTACTTTTTGGCAGAATTTGCCTTTGGCACAAATTCTGATTGAGAACGAGCCGTTAATTTGATCTAATAACTTAAAAATAAAAAACAATGTCAGAATTGAAAGGTAGAATACTTGCAGGAAAGATCCTGGTAGAACCAATGGCTGCTGAAGAAAAAACAGCAGGTGGAATCATTATTCCTGATTCAGCAAAAGAAAAACCACAGGTAGGAAAAGTGGTTTTAGCAGGTGAGTCGAAAAAAGACGAACCCATGGAAGTGAAGGTTGGCGATACCGTGTTTTATGGTAAGTACGCCGGTACAGAACTGAACATCGATGGTTCAGATTATCTTTTGATTTCACAAACTGATGTATTGTACATTGCTTAATTCTAAACATTAAATCATTAAAAAAATGGCTAAAGAAATTAAATTCAATATCGAAGCACGCGATTTGTTGAAAAAAGGCGTTGATCAACTCGCCGATGCAGTAAAAGTAACGCTCGGACCTAAAGGTCGGAATGTAATTATTGAAAAGAAATTTGGAGCACCTCAAATTACCAAAGATGGTGTAACTGTTGCCAAGGAAATCGATTTGGCCGACGGATACGAAAATGTGGGTGCTCAAATGGTGAAGGAAGTAGCATCAAAAACAGGCGACGATGCCGGCGATGGTACTACCACCGCAACCGTTTTAGCGCAGTCAATCATTAGCGTAGGTTTGAAAAACGTAACCGCTGGTGCCAACCCTATGGATCTTAAGCGGGGCATCGACAAAGCAGTTGAGAAGGTAGTGGCCAGCATTCGTGAACAGTCACAAAATGTAGGCGACGACTTCAGCAAAATTGAGCAGGTTGCCCGCATTTCGGCCAACGGCGACGAAACCATTGGTAAGCTCATTGCCGAGGCCATGGAGAAAGTAAACAAGGAAGGTGTTATCACCGTTGAGGAAGCAAAAGGAACCGAAACCTACGTCGATGTAGTGGAAGGTATGCAGTTCGACCGTGGCTACATTTCACCCTATTTCATTACCGATACCGAAAAAATGGAAGCCGACCTGTCGAATCCGCTCATCTTAATTCACGATAAGAAAATCAGTTCAATTCAGGACATATTGCCCGTACTGGAGCAAACTGCCAAAAATGGTCGTCCGTTGATGATTATTGCTGAAGATGTTGACGGAACTGCACTGAGTGGCCTGGTGGTTAACAAACTGCAGGGAACCATTAAGGTTTGTGCTGTAAAGGCACCCGGCTTTGGTGACCGTCGTAAAGAAATACTTGAGGACATTGCCGTACTTACCGGCGGTGTTGTGGTAACCGACGAAAAAGGAATGAAACTCGAAGACGTAACCCTCGAAATGCTGGGTGAAGCCGAGAAGATTTCGGTCGATAAGGAGAACACCACCATTGTAGCAGGTAAGGGTGAGCAGGAGCTGATCAATGCCCGTGTAGGTCAGATCAAAAAGCAAATTGAAGCATCGACTTCCGATTACGACAAGGAAAAACTCCAGGAGCGTCTTGCCAAACTTTCAGGGGGTGTAGCAGTACTTTATGTAGGTGCAGCTTCCGAAGTTGAAATGAAAGAGAAGAAAGACCGTGTTGACGATGCGCTGCATGCTACCCGCGCTGCAGTAGCCGAAGGCATTGTGCCTGGTGGTGGTGTTGCCTACATCAGGGCCATTTCGAGCATCGAAGGGCTTGAGGGTGAAAACGAAGATGAAACCACAGGTATCGAAATCGTAAAACGTGCCATCGAAGAGCCATTGCGCCAAATTGTTGCCAATGCTGGAAAAGAAGGTGCTGTAATTGTACAGAAAGTAAAAGAAGGAAGCGGCGACTTTGGTTACAATGCCCGTCGTGATGAATACCAGAACCTGCTTGAAACAGGGGTAATTGATCCTGCCAAGGTGACCCGTGTTGCACTCGAAAATGCAGCTTCCATAGCGGGAATGTTCCTCACTACCGAATGTGTGCTGGTTGAAGAAAAAGAAGACACTCCGGCCCCAATGCCAGGCGGCATGGGAGGTGGTATGCCAGGAATGATGTAATCGCCTTGATTACGTCCAATGATATAAAAAAATCCTGCCCTTTTTTGAGGGCAGGATTTTCTTTTACTCAATAAATCGTACCATTCACTCAATAAATCGTACCATTCACTCATTTTTTTTGTAAGCGAACAGAAGTTTCTGCACCTTTGATGATGTAATAATTAGCTGATTAAAGAAAACCCTAATTTGAATTTTATGGCTCTGGTATCATGATCTGTTATTAATTTCTCCCAAGGTTGTTCCCCCGTATGCAACTTTAAGCATATTTGTTAGTTGATACCATGAGTTTGAATCCCGGCGTTCCCCCGCCGGGATTTCTTTTGTTGTGTAGTTTAATTTCCATTTCCGCGCAGCCTCGTAATCAGTTCGGCCAGGCTCAGGTTGATGCGCGGAATACGTAGCCGCTTGCCTTCTTTTTCTTCCTGGCGCGGCCCCGAATAAATGGCTTCAATCAGATGACTGTATTTTTGAGCCAGTACATTGCGTTTCAATTTAAGTGTTGGCGACATTTCACCGCTTTCGGGCGACCATTCATCCACCACCAGTTTGTAGCGTTTGATTTCTTCAACCTGCCCCATTTTTTTATTTACCTCGCGTACATCCTTTCTGATGGCGTCTTTTACTTCATGCATCTTTATCATCTCCGATTTCCCGGGAGCCTTTATTCCTTTTTGTTCGAGCCACTGGGTAATGTAGCCAAAGGCAGGAACAATGATGGCCGAAGCAAATTTCTCGTTTTCACCAACCACCATGGCCTGTTCGATAAAAAACGATTCCTTGAGCTTGTTCTCAATCATTTGTGGCGCGATGTATTTTCCTCCCGAAAGCTTGAATATTTCTTTCTTTCGATCGGTAATTTTCAGGTATTTGCCATCGACAAAGATGCCAACATCGCCGGTGTGGAAATAGCCTTCATCATCGATGACGGTTTGGGTGAGCTCGGGTTCCTTGTAGTAGCCCAGCATTACATTGGGGCCCTTGCAGCAGATTTCTCCATCGTCGGCCAGTTTTACCTCGACACCCGGAAGAATGGGCCCGACGGTTCCGGTGCGGATTTCCTTTCTTACGGGATTACTCACCGCAATTACGGGCGATGTTTCGGTCAGTCCATAGCCTTCGAGTGCCTGAATGCCGGCAACACCCAGAACACGTCCGATACGTGGTTGCAGGGCGGCTCCGCCCGAAACAATAATCTCAATGCGGCCACCCATTACCGCACGCCATTTGGAGTAAATCAGCTTATCGGCCAGTTTCCTTTTCTGTTTGTAGTACCAACTGAAGCGTTTGTTGTATTCAAAGTGATCGCCCAGGCGTACGGCCCAGAAAAAGATTGCTTTTTTAATTCCTTTCAGCTCTTTGCCCTTGTTGATAATTCCGTCGTAAATGCGTTCGAGCAAACGAGGTACCGTATTAAACATGTGGGGTCTGATTTCTTTTAGGGCGGGCATGATTTGCGCCAGACTGCCCACATAGTAAATACTCATCCCCTTAAACTGAAAGTGATAATTCATGCTCCGTTCATAAACGTGACACAGCGGCAGGAAACTTAATACGGTGGCTTCGCTTCCCAGGTGATGGTTTTGCGCATGCTGGGTGAAGTTGGAAACCAAATTACGGTGCGAAAGCATCACTCCTTTAGGAACGCCGGTGGTTCCCGAAGTATAAATGAGCGTTGCCAGATCATCAGGGCTGATACTGTCTTTGATGCTGTCGAGTTCGTTGCGCCGGGCATTGCGCGTGCCTGCATTGGCAATTTCGGTCCAATGGGCCACACCGTCGAGCTGATCGAAGGAGAAAATACCCTTCAGCGTGTCGATTTCATCGACCAGTGCGGCAATTTTTTCGTAGAGTTTTTTGTCACCCACAATCACATAGCTGGCTTCACAATGCTCAAGAATGTAACGGTAGTCTTCGATACTGATGGTGGGATAAATGGGGACATGTACCACGCCGATTTGAGCCATGCCCAGATCGAAGAAATTCCATTCGGGCCGGTTCACGGTAACGGTAGCTACCTTGTCGCCCTTTTTCAGTCCCATCGATAAGAGACCCAGACTAATGTTGTTGGTGTTTTTAATGTATTCTGTCGACGAGTAAGTATACCATTCAGCACCGTTTTTTCCAGCCAGGGCATCGGTTTTTGAGGCATACATTGTTTCGTAACGCTGAAGCAAATCGAAGGTTCGCTTCACGTTGTGATGAAGTATTTCCATAAGTTAAATCAATTTCCATTTTTTCCAGACTTTCAAAATAAGTAAATTTTGATAAACAGAAAGAGTTGCCTTATCAAGTGGAAAAATGAAAAGTGAGACCTGCTGGCTAATGGGCAGTAAATAAGCGCTTAATGGAAGAGGGGTGGCTGATGCCTATTTGAATTTGAATTTAGAATGTTTGAAAAACTTAAGTTCTTCTTTGTACAGGGCTTATGCTGTTCAACATTTTTTTATTTTTTATGATGCTGTTAAAGCATGAATGATGTAGTTTTATTTTCTGTTTCAACCGGCGGAAGAAATTATTAGTCTTCAAAAATCAGTTTCAATGAAGAAGTTCATCAAGATCATCGCTTTGTTTTTTCTTCTTAAGCTGTTTTCATTCAATGGAAACGCACAGAATACTCAAATTGTGAGCCTGTCCGATACGCTTACGATGGAGGAGCAGGTGAGGGTATGTAGTAATTTGTGTTGGAAAAACAGAGAAAAGGATAGTGATCTTGCTATGCGTTACGGGAAAATGGGAATTGAACTGGCAGAGAAAGAGGGACTTAATTCTTATTTGCCAAAACTTTATAATTATGTTGGTGTTGTTTACCAACATTATAAACACGAACCCGAAGCCGCTGTAGTATATTACGACAGAGCACTACAACATGGCTTAAAAAATAACGATTCAGTTGAAGTGGCTTATGTCTACAATAATCTGGGCGATGCTTTTTATCTTACAGGTAATGTTCCGTTGGCCATAGAATATGGACGCAAATCGCTTGACCTGTTTGCCATGACAAACAATCAAACAGGTATTGCTTACAGTTGTATTAACATGGGGCTGGCTTATCGTTTAAGCCAGGAATATGATTCTGCCCTGTATTATTTTAATGAAGCCATTGACGTGCGCAAAGTTCTGAATGATTCCATAGGCATTGCTTCAGCTACACTTGAGTTGGCACACACGCATAATGATATGGGCAACTGGCAATTGGCCATGAAATACTATCGTTCGTCCTTGCAGAAACATTTGCAACTGAATAACAAGAATTACATGGCTTATTCATTGAATGGAATCGGTCAGGCCTATTTAAAAGCGAACAAAAACGATTCGGCCCTCATCGTTTTTCGTCAGGCACTCCAATTGAGCGAAGAAAGAAACAACATCACAGGGATGATTGGTAACCAGTGTGGTATGGCAATGGCCTATGCACAGCTGGGAAAAAGGGAGTTGGGAGAGGAAGCGCTTGGAAAGGCTCTTGAAAATGCACGAATATCGGGCTTTACACGACAGGAGATGTATGTTTACAAAACCTGGGCCGATGTGGAACGTGTACTTGATAATTATAAGGCAGCCAGTCAACTTTATCAACGTTATATCGGATTGTACGACTCGTTGTATGCCCAGCAGCAGTTTCAGACCATGAATGAACTGAAAAACCGTTTTATCATGAGTGAGGAAATCAACCGGATAAACATTGACCTGGCTCAACGGAAGAAAGAAAAATGGTTTTTACTGGTTGTGATTGTTTTGCTTTTATTGATGGCCGGTGCACTAATAATGGGCTACCGTACAAAGACTGCCCTTAATTCAAGACTAAAAGATAGCAACGACGCCAAGAATCAGTTATTGTCGATAATAGCGCACGATCTTGTAAATCCCTTTAATGTGCTGATGGGCATGAATGAATTGCAGCAGCTCGACTTCGACCAGCATGATTGTGGAGCTGCCCGCATCAAAGGATTGCACATGCAGCAAACGACCAGGGAAACTTATAAAATGATTGTGAATTTGCTTGATTGGGCACGCGCTCAAAGTGATCGCATACAAATGGTCCCCGAAAAGTTCAATTTAAGCCGCCTGATGAAAGACGTAAAAAAGGCAATAGAGAGTATGGCAAGTACCAAGGACATCAGCATTGAATGTGAGCTTAGCATGCAGAATGAAATTGTAGCCGATCCCAATATGATCCGCACGGTTTTAATGAATTTGCTGAGCAACGCTATTAAGTTTACCCCCACAGGAGGGAAGATAAGACTTGAATCATTCCTAAATGAGAAGCAGATCGAAGTAAGGGTGAGCGATACTGGAATTGGCATTCCTGATGTAGAGGCGGCCAAACTATTTAAAGAAAATTTATTGAGCAGCAGGCAGGGAACCAACAATGAAAGAGGTACCGGTTTGGGGCTCCTGCTTTGTAAGGACTTTATTGAGCGACATCACGGGAAGATCCGTGTTGAGAGTCGCGAAGGCAAAGGTTCCATATTTAGTTTTGTACTGCCATTGCAAAACAAAGGAAACGATTAAAATACTGCAAAAACGCAGGGCAAATTTACTTACCCTGCGTTTTCTGAGCTCTGAATTCTCTGCTCTCTGTTATTTCAGTGCCTTTTTGGCAATTTCAAAGGCTTCGGCTAAACCGTCCACCTTGCGGCCACCCGCTGTGGCGTAAAAGGCCTGGCCGCCGCCGCCGCCCTGAATGGCCTTTGAGGCTTCGCGGATAATTTTTCCTGCGTTGAGCCCTTTTTCATTCACCAGTGCGTCGGAAATCATGATGCTCAGGTTGGCCTTGCCATTTACCTCGGCACCCAGTACCAGAAAGAGGTTCTCTACTTCACCTTTCAACTGGAAAGCCAGATCCTTGATCAGTTGTGCATCGTTGAGCGGAACCATGGCGGTAAGCACATTGATTCCGTCGATGTTTTCAATGCTGTTCTTCAGGTTGGCTTTTACTTCCATGGCTTCTTTTTTGGCAAAGCCTTCGAGTTGTTTTTGCAGCTCACGGTTGTTGTCGAGTACATCCTGCACCGTGCCGGCAAGGTTGTTGGGATTGTTCAGCAGCTGCTTCACCTGTTTCATGATGGCCGTATTTTCTTCCATCATTTGTTCTACCCTGTCGGCTGTAATGGCTTCAATACGACGTACGCCTGCCGAAATAGCACTTTCGGAAGTAATGTGAAACATGCCGATTTGTCCGGTGGCTTCAACATGGGTTCCTCCGCATAGTTCAACCGAATCGCCAAATTTAACCACCCGCACCAGATCACCGTACTTTTCTCCAAAAAGGGCAATGGCTCCCATTTCCTGCGCCTCGTTCATGGGCACCTGATTAAAAACTTCGGCCTTCAGGTTTTGGCGAATGAGCTCATTCACAATGCGCTGAATTTTAATCATTTCTTCTTCGCTTACTTTTTGGAAGTGAGAGAAGTCGAAACGAAGGTAGTCGGGGGTTACCAGCGAACCCTTTTGTTCAACATGGGTGCCGAGTACCTCGCGCAGGGCATGGTCGAGCAGGTGAGTGGCCGTATGGTTATTGGCCGTCAGGCGGCGCACCTTTTCGGGAACCACGGCTTTAAATGTTGCGGCCGGGTCGGACGGCAACTTATCGGCAATGTGAATAATGAGGTTGTTTTCCTTTTGCGTATCGAGGATGCTGATTTTTTCACCATTGGCTTCGATGTAGCCCTTGTCGCCAATCTGACCACCCGCTTCGGCATAAAAGGGAGTGTATGAAAAGGCCAGGTGGTAAAGGGTTTTCTTGTTGGTTTTTACCTCGCGGTAGCGGGTAATGTGTATTTCGGCAGTAAGATGATCGTAACCAATGAACTCCTCACGTTCGTCCTGTTTTACAACGATCCAGTCGCCGGCTTCCTGTGCAGCGGCATTACGTGAGCGGTTTTTCTGCGCTTCCATGGCCGTTGAAAACTCCTGCTGGTTCACGCTCAGCTGGTTTTCCTTTAGGATCAGTTCGGTGAGGTCGAGCGGGAAACCATAGGTATCGTACAAGGTAAAGGCATCGGTGCCATTTACTTCGCTAAGGCCTTCCCTGCGGGTTTTGTTCATGATGCCATCGAGCAGCTTCAGACCGGTTTCGAGGGTACGCAAAAACGATTCTTCTTCTTCTTTAATTACCCGGCCAATGAGTGCTTCCTGGGCTTTTAACTCGGGAAACTGTTCACCCATTTGTTGCTTCAACACAGGTACCAGTTGGTAAATAAACGCTTCGCGGAAATCGAGAAAGGTATAGCCGTAGCGTACTGCACGGCGTAAAATGCGACGGATTACATAACCTGCCTTGTTGTTCGAGGGCAGTTGTCCGTCGGCAATGGCAAAGGCAATGGCCCTGAGGTGATCGGCAATGACGCGCATGGCAATGTCCTGTTGTTCGTTGTTGCCGTATTTTTTCCCCGATAATTTTCCTATTTCTTCGATAATAACCTGAAAAACATCGGTGTCGTAGTTCGATTGTTTGCCCTGAAGCACCATGCAAAGTCGTTCGAAACCCATGCCGGTATCGACATGTTTGGCCGGCAGCTCCAGCAGTTTGCCGTCGGCTCTTCGATTGTACTGGATGAAAACGAGGTTCCAGATTTCAATTACCTGGGGATGATCCTGGTTGACCAGTTCAACACCGGGCTTTTGGGCTCTTTCCTCGTCGCTGCGAATGTCGACATGAATTTCGGAGCAGGGGCCGCAGGGGCCGGTATCACCCATTTCCCAGAAGTTGTCTTTCTTATTGCCATTAATGATCCGGTCTTCAGGAAGGTATTGTTTCCAATAGTCGAGTGCTTCGGTATCGCGGGCTACCCCGTCGGCTTCATCGCCTTCGAAGATGGTGGCATAGAGCCGGTCGGGAGCAACCCCCATGGTGTCGACCAAAAATTCCCAGGCCCAGTTGATGGCTTCCTTTTTAAAATAATCGCCAAACGACCAGTTGCCCAGCATTTCAAACATGGTATGATGATAGGTGTCGTGCCCTACTTCTTCCAGGTCGTTGTGCTTTCCCGAAACACGAAGGCATTTCTGGGTATCGGCTATCCTGGGATGTTTTACCGGGTCGTTGCCAAGAAAAATGTCTTTGAACTGGTTCATCCCTGCATTGGTAAACATCAGGGTAGGATCGTTTTTTACGACCATCGGGGCCGACCGTACAATCTGGTGTTCTTTCTTTTCAAAAAAATCAAGAAAAGCTTTTCTTATCTCTTGTGAAGTCATATACACTGTTTTGATACCGTATTAAGTTGTTAAAGATTAACATTCCGGTTAGGAAGTTTTAAAATATTTATTAGTTTTGTTTCACTTAGAGTGCATTCATCTATTGCGAGTTGCAAAAATAGAAATTGTACTTGTAGATCAACTAACAAAACACTTTTTTTTAGCAATGGGGGTTTCGAAATATCGGTTCAATCCGGAAACACTACAATACGAGAAGATCGAACGAAAGTTTTCGGCATACATGCTGCAAACCTTAGCCTATGTCAGCCTGGTGTTGTTTGTAGCAGCAGGTATTGCACTGCTGTTTCTGAATTATTACGATACGCCCGAAGCCAAGGCCCTCAAAGAAGAGAACTCGTTGTTGCTCGCACGTTACAACGAAATGAATGAAAAACTCGAGCAGGTAGAAACGGTACTCGACGAGATTCAGGTGCGTGACGATAACATTTACCGGGTCATTTTTAACAGTGAACCCATTCCTGAAACGGTACGTAAGGCCGGTTTTGGTGGTACCGATGCCTATGCTTCCCTGTCGTCGTTGCGTGATGCCGACATCGTGGTGAATACTTCGCGAAAACTCGATGTCATTTCAAAACAAGCTTACATTCAGGCCAAATCGTACGAGGAAGTACTCGACATGGCCCTTACCAAGGATCGTGAACTTGCATCGATACCTGCCATTTTACCGCTTTCGGATAAGGATCTTGCCTATACTTCATCGGGCTGGGGAATGCGTGTTCACCCGGTTTATGGTGTGCCCCGCTTTCATTACGGAATGGATTTCGTCGCTCCCAGGGGAACAAAAATTTACTCCACCGGTGCGGGAAAAGTTGTTTCCGTTCGTTCCCTCCGAACGGGCCATGGTAAGCATGTGGTGATTGATCATGGCTTTGGTTACCAAACGCTGTATGGACATATGAGTGCCTTCAATGTGAAAGTGGGCGATACGGTGAGTCGTGGTCAGGTGATCGGCTTTGTCGGTTCTACAGGCACCTCCACAGCTCCGCACCTGCATTACGAAGTGCACAAGAATGGTAAAAATGTTGATCCAAAATACTACTATTTCAAAGATCTGACTCCCGAGGAGTTTGACCAATTGGTGGCCATTTCGTCGAATGTGCGTCAGAGTTTTGATTAACTTTGCTCCATGCCTTTTCATGAACCGGAAATAGAAAAACACTTTTACAGTATTGGTGAAGTGGCCGATATGTTTGAAGTCAATGCTTCGCTGATTCGTTTTTGGGAAAAAGAATTCTCCCATATCAAGCCCTATAAGAACAAAAAAGGCAACCGTCTTTTTACCCGCGAAAACATCGATCAGGTTGCACTGGTTTACCATTTGGTAAAAGAAAGGGGAATGACCCTGAAAGGTGCCCAGCAAAAAATCAAGGACAATAAAGCAGATGCCGTTCACGAGCACGAACTGGTGAAACGGCTCAATGCCATAAAAAGTCTTCTGCTCGAAATCAAGGAAGAACTTTAATAAACTGCAAGCCTGTTGGGCTGTTATTATCTTATTAAATTACAAAGGATGAAACTGACAATACAAGAATTGTGCAGCGCCATTGAGGCTTTTGCACCTCCTGCTTATCAGGAAGGGTGGGATAACTCGGGCCTGCTCATAGGCGATGCACGGCGCGAGATCAGTTCGGCGCTCATCACCCTCGATGTGACCGAAGCGGTACTCGATGAAGCCATCAAAAATGGCGATGGTTTGATCATTGCCCATCATCCGGCCATTTTTTCGGGCTTGAAGCGGCTCAACGGACGAAACGAAAGCGAACGGATCGTCATGAAGGCCATCCAGCACAATGTGGCCATTTATGCGGCCCATACCAACATCGACGTGGTGAAAAACGGAGTGAGCTGGAAAATGGCCGAAAAAATGGGGCTTCAGAATGTGCGAACGCTTGCACCCCAAACCGGGCTGCTGAAAAAGCTGGTAACTTTTGTGCCGGTGAATGATGCTGCCGCCGTAAGGGAGGCTGTGTTTGCTGCCGGGGCAGGCCACATTGGGAACTACGATTCGTGCAGTTTCAATGCCCGGGGCGAAGGAAGTTTTCGCGGGAATGCAGAAAGCCAACCCTACGCAGGAAAGAAGGAAACACTGCACTTTGAAGAAGAAGTGCGTTTTGAAACCATCTTCCCGGCTCACCTTCAGGCAAGGGTGCTCGATGCGCTGCTGAATGCCCATCCCTACGAAGAGGTGGCTTACGATGTGTATGCACTCGACAATCAGCACCCGCAGGTCGGTTTGGGCGTAATTGGTGAATTTGAGGTCGAAACAGCAGCCGACGAAGCCTTGCAACGCCTTAAAAATGCCTTCGAATGCAGGCTCATCAAACATACAGATATCCATCAGCCGACCTTCAAAAAAGTGGCACTGGTTGGCGGGGCAGGCAGTTCGCTGCTGAAACAGGCCATGCGTGCCGGTGCCGATTTGTTCGTAAGCGGCGATTTTAAATACCATCAGTTTTTTGAAGCCGAAAACAAAATTACCATCGCCGACATTGGTCACTTCGAGAGCGAACAATTCACTAAAGAACTTTTTTATGAAATACTTACAAATAAATTTTCTAAATTTGCAGTCCGCTTGTCGGAAGTAAATACCAATCCGGTAAATTATTTGTTCTGAAACGATTAATAATTATTAAGTAACATGACAGAAAAAGATCAGGACGTTCAATCTGCAGAGATGACCATTGAAGACAAACTGAAGTTGTTGTACAACCTTCAGAAAGTGGCTTCGGAAAAAGACAAACTGAAAACGCTCCGTGGGGAACTGCCGCTCGAAGTGCAGGATTTGGAAGACGAAATTGCCGGATTAAAAACCCGGATCAACAATTACCAGGATGATGTAAAAAATCTGGAAACCGCTATATCCAACAGAAAGGCTGCAATTGAAGAATCGAAAGCCTTGATTGCCAAGTATACCGAGCAACAAAATAATGTTCGCAACAACCGTGAGTTCGATTCACTTTCGAAGGAGATTGAATTTCAAAATCTTGAAATTGAACTTTCCGAGAAAAGGATCAAGGAGCACACCATTGAGCTGAACAAGAAAAGCGAGTCCATCGAATCGTCGCAAAAGCAACTCGATGAACGCGAAGCCGACCTCGACAGCAAGCAGAAGGAGCTCGAAGAGATTACTTCGGAAACGCAGATCGAAAACGAAAGGCTGAATGATAAGGCTGGTAAGATTGAAGAAAAAATTGAAGAACGCCTCTTAACCGCCTTTAAACGCATCCGTAAGAATGCGCGCAACGGTTTGGCCGTAGTTACGGTTGAACGTGACTCGTGTGGTGGTTGTTTCAATAAAATTCCGCCACAGCGCCAGCTCGACATTGCTTCGCGAAAAAAAGTAATTGTTTGCGAGTATTGCGGCCGTATTTTGGTTGACCAGGAAATGGAAAACGAAGCATAGCCTTCGTACTAAAAAAATAGGAAGAGGCACCTCAGGCGGGGTGCCTCTTTGTATTATTACTCTTTTCGCTTGTTAAACAGGCTGTAGCGCACACCGATGTTGAAATTCAGGCTGCCCTGCAGGGTATTGCTTCCGCCAATCGAAAGCGATTCAAAGGGGAAGAAGGTGTGACTTAATTCAGGGCTCAGCGAAGCAAAAAAATGCATGCGTTCGAAACGGTATTCGTAATTCGCAGTGAGTGCAAGCACCGAAAATAAATTCATGGCATAAGACCTTAAGGGGCCTTCATTTTCCCTGTAAAAGATTTTATACGCATACATTCCCACACCGGGACCAAGCGACACATGATGCGACCCGCTGGTCTTTATGGTGAAAAGCCAGTCGTGCATAAGGGTAAACTGAACCGGAATTTCCCTTGTACTGATGAGCACATTGTTGCTGATCCGTTCGGAAGTTGACCTCCAGTACATGTTCTGAAGCCTTAGCCGGGTCATTTTTTGTTCGTTTTGCTTCAATACGTAGCCAATCCCGATTCCAGCCTCGTTTTTAAATGAGGACAATTGCCCCGCCGAATAGGCGCCGTAGCTAAGAAAATCCTGGGCCCTTGCTTCAGCAAGGAGGGCAAAAAGAATGAAAAGAAAGATTAAATGTTTCATGTTGTAATGCGATTATTTAATGTTCAAAGTACAAAAAAAAACAGGTGTGTGTTGTTTATTTGTAATTTAAAACGATTTTAGATTGTTGATTGATAGGGAAGGAGTAAAGACGCACAGTAGAGACGCACAGTAGAGACGCACTATAGTGCGTCTCTACGCAGGTCAATGGTCATTGAAGAAAGGTGCTTAGAAAAGATGTAAGGTGGCTCAACTGATTTCCTAAGGTGAGAATTTATTTTTCTGCTGTGAGAAAATATTTTAGTGCTGTGAGAATTTTCAAATCGTTCTCTGCCGGAAATGGAGCAAAAGTTTGAAGGTGCAGCTGTGGGTTCGCAGTTAAAACGCTGACAGGGTTTTAATGCCTGTCAGCGTTATTTAATATTATTCATTTTGCATCTCTTCCCATCTTTTCCGCTCTTCCTCAGTTGGCGCAGGTAAAGGCGGCAGCTTATTACCCCTTACTTTGCGAAGCGAATCGCGGTGAAGGTCGTAATAAATGATCTCATCTTTGACCGTTGTATCACCAAAGGCTTTCAATGCAACCTCGTTTTGTGTTCTTTGAAAAGCATATTCTCCAATGTAAAAGAAAATTTCATTGGTTTCAAGATTTTCTCTGAAAAAACCAGTTGTGTCATTTTTAATACGTAAATAGTATTTATTCTTACCGTCAATCCAATGTTGATCATATCCATATAAAACAAAAGAATCTTTTTCTGGAAAGTAATCAACACTTAATTGTGCTGCTTTTAAACCATCAATAGTATCGACATAAACCAATCCAACGTGAGGCACTCCTACCATAGGCATGGTGTCTTTTACCGCTAACTCTAAATTTTCAATAGGTATTAGAGGATAATTCTCCTTAACAAACTTTAAACCAGAAGTACTTAAATCTGCTTTATTGCATGAAATAAAAATGTATAAACCAATTATTATTATTATTATTCCAATTTGTTTTTTCATTTTCTTTCTATTTAATTAAAACATGGAATTTCACGTATTATATTTTTACGATCCAAATCGGATTTGAAAACCAGCGTAATCCCTGGTTGTCCGTTTTCCCCAAGATACTTTAGATTTGCTCTATAGTAGCCTGGTTCATCTGTCGTATTAAAAATCAAATATTGATCTGTGTCCGGATATCCAGCATAACTTACCTGCCACATCACATAGACGCCATTTATGTATCCATCACCATTTTTATAAGCTCCTGCTGTACCTCCGGTGCTTAAACAATTATTTATATCAACAAGGTCTGCGGTACGCACATTTATATCACTTTTTATCGATACTAAATTACAAATATGTTCAAACCATTGTAATATGCTCATCAATCCTGCTTGTCCTCCTGAACACAAATCTATTTTGTCAGGTGCATCAGGGCAACTACACGGTTCACATCCTTTGGGCAGGTCGGTTGCAAGACAGCCATCACAAACCGGGCACAGGACTGTACAGTTGCAGTTGATTTCGAGGTCGCTTGTATCGGGCACTGAAGTGGGAAGTTGATCAGGAGTCTCAGAAAGTGCCGGTCCACTTCTGCCGCCATCGCCACGATCGATTGGTGTTGGTGTGCCAACACCGGTACTGCCCGGTGAATTGTTATCACTGAAATCAAGGGATGAACCTCCTTCATCATTTTCTCCGGTATCGTAATCGACCAAGACTTCACCTTAAGTTATCTGTCTGTTTATTCCTTTTGGTATTAAAAGGTTACCCTGTTTTTTCAAAAAAAATGCACTTTATGTTTTAAAACACAAGAAGAAGGGTGAAAAAGAGCCATTAAAAAAGCCCGGATGCACTGCAACCGGACTTCTTATCTTCAAATGCTTAACGAAGCAGGCTTAAAAGCGGATGTTGATTCCTGCCAGGAAGTTGATTCCTGCCTGCGGGAAGTAGCCGTCCATTTCGTAGCGTTCGCCGCCCAGAATATAGGAATAGACCCAGGCATTGGTTTCATATTCGGCATTCAGCAGGTTGTTTATCAGCAGGGTAAATTGTATTTCTTTTATTTTTTGCGGGAATAGCGAGTAAGTAATTCCAAGGTTGTTCACCAGATAGGCATTGAGCATGCGGGCCGAACTGGCACTGTTGTCGATGTACTGTTTGCCCACGTATTGCGAAATGAGATTCAGCTCAAGATGCTTCACCGCTTCGTAGCTCAGCATGCTATTGGCAATGAGCGAGGGAGAAAAGGCAATGGTGGTGTTGCCGTGCTCAAAGGCACTTTGTCCTCCTTCGTCCCAGTTGTCGACATATTCGGTGAAATTGGAGATCTCGTTCCTGCTCAGGGTAGCATTGGCTTCCCATTTCAGGTTGGGCAGCAGCCGGGCACCGGCTACCAGCTCAAGGCCTGCACGGTAACTGTTGTCGACGTTCACCAGGATGGGCGAGCCCACATCGTTGATCTCTCCTGTAAGAATCAGCTGATCGTCGTACAGCATGTAGTAAATATTGACCCCTGCCGAGAGCCTGTTGTCGGTATATTTGTACCCGGCTTCAAAGTCGTTCAGGGTTTCGGGGCGCGGTTCGCTCATGTCGCTGTCGGTATCGACCAGTGTGGTACGACTGGGTTCGCGGTGCCCCACCGCCCACGAAAGGTAAGCACTGCTGCTGGCCGATGGTGCATAATACAGGCCCAGTTTGGGATTGATGAAGTCGTAGTCGTGATCCTGGGTCAGGTCGCGGAAATCGTCGTCCATTCCATCGATGCTGTACATGATGTTGCGGTACTGAAGGTCAGCATACAGGTTGAAAGCGGCACTCAAACGATAGTTGAGTTTTCCGTATACATTAAAGTCGCTTTTGATACCTGTATTGTTGTACCATTCAAAATCCTTTTCGGTAGTACCTAAAAATTGGGCCCAGGTAATGTTTCCGAAATGACGTCCTTGATAACGGTTCCATCCGCCACCCAGGGTGAAGTCGACTTTTTCTTTCAGATACGAAAGGGAGAAGGTGGCACCGTAAAAATCGTTGTCGAGCCATTTCTGCCTTACCAGGTCGGTCGAGGTGATGGTGTCGCTGCCTGTAACAACATTGTCGAGGCCATAGTCTTCAAAATCATCGTCCTCGCGGAATTGCTCATAGTAGCCGCGGCCATAGGTATAATGCAAAGCGGTATTGAAATTGATGTAGTCGCCAAACTGGTGGCTGAACAGCAGCTGGTAGTGATCCTGCTGGTAGTTGTCGGTTTCGTTTTCGTAGGTGTATAGGTTGTAGGTACGTGCATCCGAATTGATCATCTCGCTGGTTTGGCGGGGACTGTAAAGCCAATGATCTTCATAGCGCTGCATGCCTTCCATGTCGTTGTTGAGTCGAACTTTGGGAACGCCATTCCAGGCCTGATAGGTTTTTTCGATCCCCGAAAAGATGTTCACCTTTATGATGGTGTTGCCTGCATAGTAGCCACCCGAAACGAAGAACGATTTCAGGTCGGACCAGGCACGATCGATAAAACCGTCGGTGGTAATTTTCGACAGGCGGGCATCGAAACTGAAATGCTCATTGATGAGTCCCGAACCGATGCTTACGGTATTTTTAAAGGTTGAGAAGGAACCGGCTGCTCCGTTGTATTCGGCATAGGCTTCTTTCCGGAGCGTATTGGTCTGCATGTTAATGGTTCCCCCAAAGGCTGCAGCCCCGTTGGTCGAGGTGCCCACACCGCGTTGTACCTGCACACTTTCGATGGAGGAGCCAAAGTCGGGCATGTTCACCCAGAATACGCCGTGCGATTCGGCATCGTTCACCGGTACGCCGTTGATGCTGACGTTGATGCGGTTGGCATCGGTTCCCCTGATGCGGAAACCGGTGTAGCCAATGCCCGTTCCGGCATCCGAAGTAGAAACAAAGGAAGGCGTGGTGTTCAGCAGGTAGGGAATGTCCTGTCCGAGGTTGCGTTGCTCAAGTGCTGCCTTTTCAACCCTGGTAGAAGTAACCGGGGTAGAGGAGCCGGCCCTGGTGGCATAAACAAATACCTCTTCGGTTAGCACGGCTTCCTCGTGCAGGGTGAAGGCAAGCGTGGTGTCGTTGCGCAGGAGAAGTTCCTGCTTAATGGTTTCGTAACCAATGAACGATACTTCGAGTTGTACCCTTCCGGGTGTAAGCGGGGCCAGGGAAAACAAGCCCTGTGGGTCGGTAACGGTTCCCAGCGTGCTCCCCTCAATTCGGACGGTTGCTCCGGGCAGGGGCTGATTGTCGGCAGTAGAAACTTTGCCCTTCAGCTGCAACTGGGCAGCTACAGTTCCGGCTGTTAAAATGGCCAGTACTAAAAAAATAAATCGCATGTTGTAATCAATTAAATGGTTAATAAACATAACCAATGAGGCAGGACGATGGTCCTGTAACACCTTCCCTTCGACGGTATTAGCCGTATCAGGTTCAGAGGGTTTGATCTCAGCCCGTTGCTTTTATGCATTTTGGGCACCCCATTGTGTGAATAATGAAATTTAGTAACAGAACGTATCCCAGCTTCGCAGTTGCCTGCTGAGTTGGTCAATGGCTGCCATAAAAGGAAGAGGAAAGTGTTTAAAAGAAAATTCGCCTTCCTTCGCCGGCATTACCCGGATCAGGTTCAAAGGGTATGATCTCAGCCTGTGAAGGCACCCCCTGGACTTGAATCGTTGCGACAAAGTAAATGCTTTTTAACGGCAAAACAAAATAAGAGGCTATTGTCCGCTTTGATCCGGATCGTCGAGCTCGCGAAGTGTGCCTCTGAGCTGGGTAAGATATTGTCCGTAAAGGCGTTTAAAGAAAATGTTAAAAAGAAGGTAATAAATGCCGGCCAGCACCCCCAGGCTGAATAAGAAAATTACGATTACGATAACCAGGGCCAGGGGATTCATTTCCTGAAAACGAAGTCCCGAGCTTTTGGCCTGATGACTGTATTCCATAAAGAAGCCGGTAGAGAAAGCGGCCGCAACATAGAAAAGAACAATCCACAATACGATATAAAACATGCGTTTATACGAGCTGAGTACGCTAATGAGGCGTTGAATGTTGTTTCTCAGGTCGTAGCTTTCGTGTTTGCTTTTCTCAATTTTATTGTATTGAATCCAGAAAACAAGCAGCGTGGCAATTATCAAGAGGTAGATGAGCATGTCGACAAGGAAGGCCCAAAACATCAGTTCATGGCTCAGGTAAGGTTTGTCGAGCATCTTGCCCAACAGGGGCGACGATAACAGGTCGACCGTGATTCCCAGTGCCACCCAGGTAAAAATAATGATCATCCCAATGCGGATGTTTCGTGCTATTTTTTCCGAAATATTTAAGGTACGCCTGCTTAGTATTTTTTTTATCTGATCTTCAGCAAGCACTTCTTTATTTTCGGAAGAAAGCTTATTCCATGCCGATTTTAATTGATCCAGTTCCATTAACTTTCCCCCATCAGTTTCTTAAGTTTCGCCTTGATGCGATTCATTTTCACCCTCACGTAATTCTGTGTAATGCCAACAATGTCGGCAATCTCGTCGTATTTCTTTTCTTCGAGATAAAGCAGCACAATCGATTTCTCGATGCCGGTCAGTTTGGAGATGGCCTGATGGAGCAGTTTCAGATTTTCTTCGTAAGCATCGTCGTACTTGACGTCGACAAGCTGAAAATTGCTCTGATCGAAGCGATCGCGGTCGGGCCGGCGTTTGTCTTTCTTAAAATGGGTTATGGCCGTATTGAGCGCTACCCTGTACATCCAGGTCGAAACCTTCGATTCTTCCCTGAATGTTGGGAATGAGCGCCATAACTGAGCCACAATCTCCTGAAACAGGTCCTCACGGTCCTCCGGGGTGTCGCAATAAATGCCACACACCTTGTGGATGATTCCCTGGTTTCCGGTAATGATATCTAAGAAAGCATCGTTGTCCATTATGCGCTCCTGATTGGTCTGGAAGTTTAGCTTTTCATTACAAACTTACTGCATTTTTAACTGATTGATTTCACTCTGTGTAAGAAAACGCGATTTCCCCCGGGGCAGGTTTTTCTTTGTGAGCCCGGCAAAGTAAACGCGGTCGAGCTTTTTCACCTCATAGCCCAGGTGAGCAAAAATACGTCGTACAATGCGGTTGCGTCCCGAGTGGATTTCGATGCCCACCTGATGTTTGTCGTCTTCTTTTACATAACTGATGGCATCGGCTGCAATAAAGCCGTCTTCGAGCTCAAAGCCCTGCGCAATCTCGAGCAGGTGATTTTTTGTCAGCGGCTTGTCGAGGTGTACATGATAAATTTTCTTTTTCTGATGGCTCGGGTGGGTCAGCTTTTTCGAAAGGTCGCCGTCATTGGTGAAGAGCAATACGCCCGAAGTTTCCTTGTCGAGGCGGCCAACAGGATAAATGCGTTCGCTACAGGCGTTTTCAACCAGGTGCATGACCGTTTTGCGCTCCTGCGGATCATCGGTAGTGGTGACAAAGCCACGCGGCTTGTTCAGCAGAAGATACACTTTGCGTTGCGGGTTCAGGGTTTGTCCGCTGAACTTTACTTCGTCGCTGAGCGAAACTTTCGATCCCAGTTCTGACACCACCTTGCCATTAACGGTTACGCAGCCCGATTCGATGTACTTGTCGGCTTCGCGTCGTGAGCAAACACCCGAATTGGCCAGAAAACGATTGAGGCGCATCATGTCGCTGTTGCCGGCTTTGCGGGCTGGTCTCGAAGGTCGTTCCCTTCTTGTTCTGTCAGGTCCTGATTTGTCAGGTCTTTCGGATCTTGATCTGTCAGTTTTGTCATTCCTTGTTCTGCCCGATTTTCCATCAGGTCTTTCCGTTCTTGTTCTTCCGGGTTGATCCGTCTTTGCCCTGCCTGGTCTGTCAGGCTTTGTTCTTCCGGGTTTATTTGTTTTGTCTTCGGCCGACATTTCTTTTTCCTGCTTATTTTCTAATGCCTTCTGCTTGTCGTTGCGTCGCATACGCCCCTTGTTATCGGGCTGGTTTCTTTCGGGCCCTTTCTTCCTCCCCGTAGTATTTCTTTTTCCTTTTGTCCTCATTATGAAATTTTTTGCAAATGTCGCATATTTTTGTGAAACGAGCAGTGGATGAATGAAGGATGTTCGAAAAGTTGGAAAAGTTGAAATGTTGTTGTTGTCTGCTCCTCCCAATCTGAGCGTGTTGAAAGCGATACCGCTTCACCCATCAGGCTTTGGCTGATCAGCGATGCAGGCAAGCAGATGCAGTTCAGGCAATTAAATTTTTCGATGGAAGTCGATCGTATTTTCACCGAGGAAAAATCAAAAACGATGCGCATCATTTTCAAAAACGTAAGCACGAAATGGTAAAAACGTAAGTGCGATTTTTAAAATGGTAAGCATCGTTTCTGAGATTGAATTAGTTCTTCAGATAATATCATGAAAACATCAGCAGATTTTTTGTTTAATTTCTATTAGTCAAGGACGAAAGTTTAACCTACGATGATTAATAGCTAAAAAACATAAAATGTAGTCAGCCGATATTAATCCTGGTCTGGTCAAGAAAATGAAAGTTCTTTCCGAATCAGGCAGCGAGTTTGTATATTTGAGCATCACAAAAACGGGTAAGCCCTTGAGAAAACTTGTTAAATACCTTTTGCTTTCGCTTAACCTGTTGCTGGTGTTCCTGCTGGCAGCCTGTTATTTTGTACCTGGAATCAATCCGGGCAGCTTCTGGTGGCCTTCGTTGCTCGGGCTCGCTTATCCCTATCTGCTCTTGCTGAATCTTTCTTTCATTGTTTTCTGGCTTATTGTAAGCTGGCGCTATCTTTTCTTATCGCTGCTATGTGTCGGGGCAGGAGCAGGAATGCATGCGCAATATTTTCAGCTGATGGGTAAGCATTCGCCTGCTGAAGATGGAATTCGGGTACTGAGCTACAATGTGATGAGTTTTTACTCTTTTCTCGAGGAGAAGGAAGACAAGCCCGACATACTCGATTTTATTGCCATGCAGGATGCCGACATTATTTGTTTGCAGGAAACGAAGCTGCAGAAAACCGGTGTGCTTAATCCGGTCAGACTCAAAACGAAATTCCCCGGAATCAAACATGTTCAACTGGCGCATCAAAGCCAGTGGAGCGGCCCTGTAACCTTTACCCGTTTCCCGATTGTGAACATGGGTGAAATCCGTTTCGAAGGAAGCAACAACATGGTGATTTATACCGACGTATATACGGGCGAAGACACCCTGAGAATCTACAACTGCCATTTGCAGTCGTTTGGCATACGAACCGAAGAGTATTCGATTATCGACAGCCTCGATTTCAGGAATGAACAGTTAAACGAAGTAAAATTACTCGGGCTTAAACTGCGCGATGCCAACAGGCGGCGGGCTGCGCAGGTGGTCGAGCTGAAAGAACACATCGATGCATGTCGTTATCCTTTAATTGTATGCGGCGACTTCAACGATACACCCATTTCGTATACCTACAATACCATCAGTTCGAAGTTGAACGATGCTTTTGTAGCAGCCGGACAGGGGATTTCAAACACTTACCGGGGAAAACTTCCGCCTTATCGAATCGATTACATTCTTTATTCCAATGAATTTGAAGCCGTGAGCTACGAACGGCACCGTGCCGAGTACTCCGATCATTTTCCGGTATCGGCCGTGTTGAAACGTAAGTAAGGAAAGTTGCAGGCTGCTACTGCTTTTCGAGTAAAACCACGGCATGAGCTTCAATGCCTTCTTCACGACCTACAAAACCCAGTTTTTCGGTGGTGGTTGCCTTAACTGAAATTCTTTCAGCTTCTACATGAAGGGTTTCGGCCAGCTTTTCGCGCATGGGCACGATGTAGTCTTTTAGTTTGGGTTGCTGGGCTGCAAGCGTCGAATCGATGTTGACAATGTGGTAGCCCGCTGCTTTGATCAGTTCATGGCACTTCGCCAGCAGTATTTTGCTGTCGATGTTCTTAAAGTCGGAATGGGTATCGGGAAAGTGTTGGCCAACGTCGCCAAGGGCAAGGGCGCCCAGCAGGGCATCGCAAATGGCGTGGATGAGTACATCGCCGTCGGAATGGGCGATGGTTCCCTGATGATGGGGGATGGAAATGCCCCCCAGCCAAAGGCTTTCTCCTTCGGCCAGGGCGTGCACATCGTATCCGTGTCCAATTCTGATTTGCATCGTATTATCTTCTGCCCTGATCCCTGAAATTCTCCAGGTCGAAACCAAGGGTGAAACGCAGTGTGTTTTCCAGCGGACTGGTTCTCGACAAGGTGTAAATATAGGAGAAGTCGATGGAAAACACATTCATTTTTAAACCGGCACCAAAGGTAAGGTACTTGCGGTCTCCTTTGTCTTCATTTTCGTGGAAGTAGCCTCCGCGAACGGCAAACTGTTGGTTGTACCAGTATTCGGCCCCCAGCGAAATGGTAATTTCCTTTAGTTCTTCCTGAAAGCCTCCGGGCGCATCCGAAAACGACTGGAAGATTCCTTTAATCGGATCCACATCCTGGTTGCCCAGGTTAGAAAATACGGGTTTGCCGTCTTCCATTTCAAAAGGAGGCGTAGGAACCAGTAGTTTATTGAAGTCGAGGGCAAACGATACTTTGTTGTATTTGTCGATTTCGGTGGTATAGGCTCCGCCAATTCGCAGGTTGGTGGGGATAAAGTCTTTGATGGTTCCGCCATCGTAGGAGATTTTCGATCCGATGTTGGAAATGTTGATACCCCCGGCAATGTTGGTTTCCTTGCGCTGGCGAATGAAGGTGTTGTTGTAAAAGAAAGCAACGTCGGCAGCAAAGGCATTGCCTGCTCTGAGGTCGGTGGTTGTTGTTCCGGGCACCGAATTGGCCCCCGAATAAATATCGGAAAGGATGTAGCGCAGGGCCACCGATCCCGACCAGTTGTCGGAAAGTTTCAGCGCATAGGCCATGTCGAGCGAAAACTCGTTGGGATTGCTGCTGTTGAGTGCATTTCCGCTATTGTCATAAAAGTCCATCGATCCCAGATCGAAGTAGCGCAAACTACCCGAAATGGTTTGCAGCTCGTCGAGCTGGTGATAGCCTACCAGATAGGCCAGATTCATGTCGCCTACGAGGCTGCGTAACCAGGGAGTGTACGAAAGTGCCACCCCTGATGTGCTTTCGATAAAGGCATATTTGGCCGGGTTCCAGTACTGTGAATTGATGTCGGGCAAACTGGCAACCCCTGCATCGCCCATGGCTCCTCCGCGCGAGTCGGATGCAATGGTCAGAAACGGAACTGCCGAGCTCACGACGCCGGCACCGGTTGTCGACTGGGCATGTGTATACCTTGTTGCTATTAAGAGAAATAAAATTACAATTGCAAGAATACGGTTCATGATCTGATTTTATACTTAATAATTTGGATGTCAAAAATAGAATAACGATTTGAAAGTTCACATATTGTTGAGTCAATAATTGTCGATTAAAAGTTTCCCGGCCCCGGTGGCAATAAAACCTTCTTTATTCTGAAGGGTTACCCGGTAAATCAACATTTTCTCGTGTTGAATGGGTACACGGGTGTTGGCAATGTCCCAGTGTATGGTGTTTTGCGTGGTGCCGTACGATCCGATGGTTTGGCTTAGCTCACTCACTTTTTGTCCTCTCAGGTTGAAGATTTCGATGCGGGTTTCAAATAACTCGCCGGGCAGGTTGTGCTTAATGTTAAAATTGGTGTAACTACGCATTGGGTTGGGGTAGTTGCTTACCTGGCTGATGTTGAATTCATTTTCAACTGTAAAATAAATTTCTTCGCTCACCGAATTGTTGAGTATGTCCCATGCCTTTACCATGATGTGGTGTTCTCCCTGGCTAAGGTTGCTTAGCGGATAGATGATGCTGCCCCGCTGGTAGGTGTTGGGCTCGGCCGTGTAAAAATCGTTGAGTACAATAGGATTGGTATAGTCGTGGTCGATAATGGCCACCACATCGTGACCAATGCCGGTTCCCACCGTGTTGATACCACTTTCGTCAAACAGATTGACCATAAGCAGGGCACTGGTTGAAACCTTATCGTTTGATTTGAAGTCTTCGTTGTTGAGGTAGAGACTCATTTCCGGAGGATTGTTATCGACCACGGGATTACTGCCCGAGCCGCCGATGTTAAACAAATCGAAGGCCCCGTTACCGTCGATGGTATCGTTTTGTACGTAGTAATAAATCATGCCGCTTCCGGTGTTGTAGGCAATGTCCTTGGGGACGATGAATGAAAAGGAAAAATGCCCCTCGTTAACGGTACTCATGCCCTTGTAGATGATGTTACTGCGAACAGGATATTCGAATTTTGAACCATCGTTGCCCAGGGTCTGTGTATTCAGTTCCTTGTCGTACACGGTAATGTCAACCTGGCCATGAAACTGATTGATGATTTCTCCGAAGTTGTCATGTATTTCTCCTTCGATGGTAACTTTCTCGAGGGCTCCAATGGTGATGGAGTCGCCAATGGGATTGCCATTGATGGTGCTTGAAACCACGTTGTATTTCGGGAAAGCCATTTTAATGGCAGGATCGCCAAAGAAGGAGAAACTGCGTTTGTTGTAGCCCCTTAGCTCTGCTTTGGCCAGACACATGATGTCGCCCATCCGGCGGTTTTCACCGTTTTCGTCATGACTGAAGGCATACTTGTAAAACTGTTTGCTCAGGTTGAAATTATCGGAGGCATATACTTTACGGGTGGTTGAAAACAGGGCCACTCCGCCTCCTGTATTGTTAAACATCACATGTTCGCCTGCCGATTTCTTGTCGGAGTCGAACTGGGTAAACTCGCAGGTGGCGGTTACAAAAATTGGAAACTTGTTTTTGTTGCTCCAGCTGGTGATGTCGCTTTCGAGCAGAACGTCTTCTTCGGCCAGCGACGAAGGATTGGCATGACCAATATAGTTCAGTATCAGGGTGCCGTCTTCCACCCTTCGTTTGATGGCAGCAGTTGCATCGGGATAGCGCTCGCCCCCCGAGGTATTCACCTGCTTATAGGCATCAAAGTAGATTTTTTCACTGTAAAATTCGGGATGGGTTTCCCTGATGATTTCAATTAATTGTTCGGTTTGATTCATAAACAGGTTGCCATCTTCATCGTCGGCCAGAAAGGTAAGCATATTGCGCCAGTCTCCCAGCGTTTCGCTCGAAGCATAGGTAATGGTTTTGTCAACCACGGTTAATGCCTCCGACAAGGTGCCACAGGGTATGCGCCCCAGTCCAAGATCGAGGTAGCCGTTGAGCTCACCTTCATCGTCGTCGAGAAGTACAAAGAAGTCGTCGGAGGTGATGGTGTTAAAAAGGCTCAGGTGTTCCGACTGGTAGGTTGGGATAAAACGGATTCCGCTTCCCCATTCGCGGTTGTCGTACGATCCGTCGCCCATTAGCAGCACATAACGCAGCGGGGTGTCGCTGTTTTTGCTGCGCTGGTAAAAGAATCGGAACAGGTTGCGAATGGCTGCCGGATCGGGCTGGCCCGAGCCAAACTCATTGTAAATCTGGTTCACATCAACAACCAGTACTTTAAAATGATCGCTGATGCGATGGTATTCGGCCAGATTCTCCGAGGCAGTCATGAAGTCGGGGTGCGAAACGATAATCATGTCGTAATCGGGCAGTCCGTGCAGGTTTTGATTGGCCACTTCGCCAATAAATACCGGTTGGGGGAAACCATCGCGCGAGGGCCTGAAAACAACATATTCGTGAAGGCTTTGTCCATGGTCGGTAAAACGGATGCCATTGTTGTTGATGAAAGATAACTGAAGTGGATTCAAAGGGTCGGTAAGGTCCCAAACATAGTCATCGCCGGTCCCTCCCGATATGTGGTAGTTGACGGCCGCGTAATTCATTGCTTCTCCACTGCGAAACAACAGTTGTTCTTTGCTAAGTGTGAGTGCCGAAGGCATGGAGACTGAGATAAAATCGAGCCAGGAATCGCCACTGGAAGAAGCCGCTTTGAAACTGACTTCTACATTCAAATTTTTTGTGGCAGAAAATTCATAGCTTTTTTTATAGGGCCGCGCAGTTTCGAGCGACATCGAGCGGATAACCATCGATTCAGCCGCTGTGTTGTTGATTTTAACACCCATCTCCGACTGACTGCTTGAGGTGGCTGTAGCCGATAAGATGAATTTTCCCTTCTGACCACTCATGGCATCGGGAAAGCTGAAATTGATCACCTTGCTGCTGTTGTTGTATATTTTTTCACTGTACCAGTAAATGCCCGATTGATAAAGGTTGATGTTGTCCTCTTCGTATAACTGATAATGATCGTAAGTGCTGATTGTAATTTCGGCTTCTTTGTCCGGGCTTTCTTTGATGGCAGGTGCCGGAGAAGCAGGTTGGTCGGAGGTAATAAAAAAATAGGTATTGCGAGCGTAGGGATTCTTGTTGTGAAAATAAAGGGCATCACTTTTCTGATAATTCCATTTTACCGTACCGGTAGAATAAAAAAATATACAGTCGTTATTGTTGTTGTCTTTTTGATGAAGGACCGGTATTTTATGCAGATCGTCGGGATAAAAATCGCTGTTTGATTTGGGCAACATGTGCCCGCCATTCGAAAAAACAGCGACCTGCTGAGGTGAATTAATGCCCCAGGCCTGCAATTGCGAATAAGTAATTTTATGAATGCCCTGGGCGGTAGTGGCCAGCTTAAACCATTTTCCTTCGGCAAGTACCGATTCATTTTTAGTTACTTGTGCCTGCAAACTGCCAAAGATCCATATTAGTAAGCCAAGGGTAAAAAGTATTTTAGTCATCGTCGTTCAATCGTTTCATGTAAAAAACGGTTTTCCGTTAAAAATAGTATTTCAGGGTCTTTATTTTTATGCAGGGTAAAATAACCAATTCAAATTAACGTTATCAAGCTACAGTGATTTAAAAGCACAAATATTAATTTTGTTCATGCAATCTGATCAATTGGCTGTTTGGAAAGTAAAGAAATTTTCTTCATACAATAACTATTGATCATTTTAGTTATATTTGTTGCAAAACGTGTAATAATTTTGGAAAATGAGACGATTGTCATTCTTATTAATTGTTTTGATATTCAGCCTGGTAGCATGTAATAATTCAAAAAATGCTGGCCGTGGCGGTTCAGGCGAGGCTTCAAGAACGATCGGTTGGGAGAAAAGCGATATGGAAGTTTTTGGTTTTACTGATCCGGAATTTCTGGAGCAGCAAACCGGCCCCGGACTGGTTTTTGTTCAGGGGGGAACTTTCATCATGGGCCGTATCGATGAGGATGTGTTGGGCGATTGGGACAATCAACCCCGCAGGGTAACGGTTGCATCGTTTTACATGGATGAAACCGAAGTAACCAATTACGATTACCGCCAGTATCTTGCCTGGCTTGGATCTGTTTATCCAAATTCAGACAAGGTGGAGAAGGCAACGCCTGACACCCTGGTGTGGAGAAGTGAACTGGCCTACAATGAGCCTTATGTCAATAACTATCTTCGTCATCCATCGTACAGTACTTATCCGGTAGTTGGGGTAAACTGGGTACAGGCAGCCGATTATTGTAAGTGGCGAACCGACCGTGTAAACGAATACCTGCTCATAGAAAATGGTTACCTTTCGCTCGATTCAACCCAGCAGGGAAGCGAAGTGTTTACCACCGAAGGTTATCTTTCGGGATATTATCAGGGAGTAAATGGCGAAAATGATCAGCGGGTTCGCTGGGAAAACGGCCTCCTGCTTCCTAACTACAGGCTTCCTACCGAAGCTGAGTGGGAATATGCAGCACTGGGGCTGATTGGTGAAGCCGATGGCGAATTGCTCACCGAACGCCGGATGTATCCATGGTCAGGCACCTACCTTCGTCAGGAGAATAAAGATATGAAAGGGAAAATGCGGGCCAACTATACCCGGGGACGGGGCGACCTGATGGGAATGGCAGGAGCACTCAACGATGGTGCCGACATCTCGGCCGATGTGTTCTCCTACGAACCCAATGATTATGGTATTTATTGTATGGCTGGCAATGTGAACGAATGGGTCGCCGATGTTTATCGTCCGCTTTCACCACAGGATGTAGAAGAATTCCAACCTTTCCGTGGAAATGTGATTACTGAATACCGCCGGACTGATGATGGTGCCATCATCTTTAATGAATTTGGGCAACCAGTGGTCGATACCATCTCCGATTTCAGAAATTACAAGGATGGCGATTATCAGTCAGCATTGATTGAAGGCAGCAACTGGAATGACATCAAACCGGAAAATCAGGCTGCCAGTACAGAGGCAACCAGCAGAATGTATATACAAAATGAACGCGAAGGAGTCATTAATTCGATGATTACCGACCATGTGAGGGTTTACAAGGGTGGCTCGTGGAGAGACAGAGCCTACTGGCTCAATCCCGGATCACGCCGTTATCTCGAGGAAGCAGAATCAAGATCCGATTTGGGCTTCCGATGTGCCATGACCCGCTTAGGGCCTCCGCGTACTTCAAATTAAAAAATAAAGAAAATCCCGTTGTTAAACGGGATTTTTTATTTTTATACCATGAAGATGGAAGAACTTTATCAAAGCTACCTTGAAAGTGGCAGGGTGTTTACCGATAGCAGGCAGGCAGCTAGTGGCGGCCTGTTTTTTGCTCTTAAGGGTGAACGTTTCGATGGAAATGATTATGCTTTGAAGGCACTCGAAGATGGTGCGTCGTATGCAGTGGTTGATCGCCCCGGTCTGGCAGCCAATGCAAAATGTATTGTTGTAAACGATGTGCTCGAAACCTTGCAGCAACTGGCAAGGCATCATCGCAGGCAGCTGTCATTGCCTGTGATAGCCATTACCGGAACCAACGGTAAAACAACGACCAAAGAACTGGTGACTGCCGTGCTTGGTCAGAAATACAAAGTACTGGCCACTTCGGGCAATCTGAATAATCACATTGGTGTTCCGCTTACCCTCTTACAAATCGACAAGACACACGAAATCGCCATCATTGAGATGGGGGCCAATCATCAGGGTGAAATTGATTTTTTATGCAACATCGCAGCACCCGATTATGGTTTAATAACCAATGTGGGCAAGGCACACCTCGAGGGTTTTGGCTCGTTCGAAGGGGTAAAGAAAGCCAAAGGTGAATTGTACCAATACATTGCTGACAAGGGAAAAGGAATTTTTATTAATTCCGACAACGAACATTTGAAGCCAATGGCTGCAGACAATGCGGTGCAGTATACTTATGGTGTTGAAAGCGAAAAAGTACAGCTGCGTGGCAAGTTGGTGAGCAATGATCTTTATCTGGTAGCCGGGATACTTTTTGCCAAAGGCTGGCTTTATATCAAAACGCAACTCACCGGAGCCTATAATCTTGAAAATATACTGGCTGCTGCACGTTTGGGGGTTTTCTTTGAGCTCGACCCCCTGCTGATACAAAAAGGAATAGAGGCATACCAACCCCAAAATAACCGCTCGCAAATCATGAGAACGGGAACGGCCACTTTCTTCCTCGATTGTTACAATGCGAATCCAACAAGCATGAAAGCCGCGCTGAGTAATTTTTTCTCCATGAATGTGCAGCCCAGGGTTGTTGTGTTGGGCGACATGCTCGAACTGGGCGATGAAGCAGCTGAAGAGCATCAGTCCATCGCCGATTGGGTACAACACGAGGCGATCTCAGAAGTTTACCTGGTTGGAGCACATTTTATGAATGCCACCGTTCCGCCTTCCATCAAATGTTATCGCAATATTGAAATGTTAAAAGCCGAGCTACCTTTTACACACTGGGATAATAAGTATGTGCTCGTGAAAGGATCGAGAGCGATGCAATTGGAAAACATTGTGAAATAAAAAATGCCTGCTCGTGCAGGCATTTTTTATTGAATTTAGCTTGTTAATCTTTGGTAATTCCCAGTACTTCCTTGAAGGCCTGTTCGAAAGTTTCTTTTGGAAGGGCACCCATTGCCATTTGAGGTTTTCCTTCTTTAGGAACAAACAACATCGATGGGATGCTCTGAATTCCGAACATGGCAGCCAGCTCCCGCTGATCTTCCGTGTCTACTTTATAGATATTCAATTTTGAACCGTATTCTTCCTGAAGTTCTTCAAGAATAGGAGCTACCATTTTACATGGACCGCACCAGTCGGCATAAAAGTCAATAATACATGGAGCGTCCCCTTCGAACTTCCAGTCTTTATTGTTTTCAAAGTCGAATACCTTTGCTTTAAATGTGTCGAGGGTTAAATGTTCTAACATAATCTATAAATTTTAATTGTTATTCTAACTCACTTACTATTCAAACAACTAATCATGTAATTAGTTTTGACATTGCAAACTTACGCTTGCTGATCATTTTTTTGTGTTACTTTTGTCACACATTAATAAGGTGAACCAGTTCAAAGAAAATAAGTTGAATTGATGCAAAATTTTTCACAGTACATCAACACAAAGATTTTTACTACCGTTGCAACTCAGGCCGATGCCCTCGGTCAGGATGCTTATGTAATTGGTGGTTATGTTCGCGATCTGCTGCTCGAGCGTCCGTCGAAGGATGTTGACTTTGTTACCATGGGAAGCGGAATTGCCCTGGCACGCAAAGTGGCAAAAGCACTTAGTCCGGCGATTAAGGTGAATGTATTTAAGAACTTTGGCACTGCCCAGTTTAAATACGAAGGCATTGATCTTGAATTTGTGGGAGCACGAAAGGAATCGTATCAGCGTGATTCCCGCAAACCGCTTGTCGAAGAGGGCACATTGGAAGATGATCAAAACCGGCGCGACTTTACCATCAATGCCATGGCCATTAGTTTAAACAATGCAACTTTTGGCGACTTGATCGATCCCTTTGGCGGCATGGCCCATCTCGACCAGCAATTAATAAAAACACCGCTTGATCCTGATCTGACCTTCGATGATGATCCTTTACGAATGATGCGTGCCATACGCTTTGCCACCCAGCTGAAATTCCGTATTGATGACGAAACACTCGAAGCAATCAAAAGAAACGGACAACGGATGAACATTGTGTCGAAAGAGCGCATTGTAGATGAACTCAATAAAGTAATTCTGGCACCCAAACCGTCGATTGGCTTTAAGCTGATGGACAGCACCGGCCTGCTCGAACTGATTCTTCCCGAGCTCGCAAAAATGAAAGGAGTGGAGGTCGTCAACGGGGTAGCGCACAAGGACAATTTTTATCATACACTGGCTGTGCTCGATCAGCTGGCTCCCAATAGTGATAATTTGTGGTTGCGCTGGTCGGCACTCTTACACGACATCGCCAAACCACTTACCAAGAAATATGTCGAAAATCAGGGATGGACTTTCCATGGTCACAATTATCTGGGCGCAAAAATAACTCCCCGAATTTTTAAACGACTGAAACTTCCTTTGAATGAAAAAATGAAGTTTGTGCAAAAGATGGTCAATTTGCACATGCGGCCCATTGTTTTAAGTGAAGATGAAGTGACCGACTCGGCAGTTCGCCGCTTACTGTTCGAAGCGGGTGACGATATTGACCAGCTGATGACGCTGTGTGAAGCCGATATTACCTCGAAAAACGAAGTGAAGGTGAAAACTTTTCTGGCCAATTTCGCACTCGTGCGCCAAAAATTAAAAGACATCGAAGAGCGTGATGCGGTTCGTAACTTTCAGCCACCTGTGACAGGAGAAGAAATAATGGAGTATTTTGCATTGCAACCCTGCAAAGAAGTGGGTCTTATTAAATCGGCCATTAAGGAGGCCATCCTTGAAGGTGAAATCCACAATAACTACGAAGAAGCTTTTTCTTACATGAAAAAAGTAGGGGAAGAGCTTGGACTAAAGAAAGCCGATTAAGGATTGTGCCGGTAAAGATCGAGCAGTACGGGCAGGTGGTCGCTGAAACCATCGTTGTACTTGAAGCCGATGTAGGTCCTGAAGGGTTTGTTTCCCAGATAAGTCTTGTCGCTTTCGAGCAGAAAGGCCGGACTGAAGATGCTGAAAAGATCGGGATGAGTAGATAAGCCACTGTTACTTTGCAACAATGTACCACTGACCATCATCTGATCGATCATCGACCAGCTGCCCTGGTATTTGTAGGAGCCTTTTCCGGAATTGGCAAGGGGAAAAGCCATATTGTAAATGCAGCGCTGATCAATCGTTTGCCATGAAGTGAGCGCACCCAGATGATCTTGAATGCTTTCATCAAAGGGGCTATCGTTAAAGTCGCCCATCAGCACAATTTTACTTTCAACATACAAATTAAGAATACTGTCAACTGCGGTTCTGACTGTTTCGGCCGTGAGTGCACGCAGGGGTTTGGTTTCAAGCAGGCCACCATATTTCGAAGGCCAGTGATTTACAAAAACGTGCAGGGTGTCGCCGGCCAGCAGCCCTTTAACATAGAGCAGGTCGCGGGTTCGTAAGTCGGGAAAGCGCTGGTTGTGAATACCAAGGGTTTGATAGCTTAGTGGCACAAAAACATCATTCAAATAAATCAGCGCCACATCGATGCCTCGCCTGTCGGGCGATTCACGATGAATAAGCCGGTATCCAAGCTGGCGGAGCGGAGTTTGATAAAGCAATTGTTCGAGTACCCTGTGATTTTCTACTTCGCACATTCCGATGAGTACAGGGAGGGTTCCCTGTCCTGCAGCAAGTACAACCTGTGTAATCCGGTTTAATTTTTTGTTCAGTTTTGCATTGTTCCAGTAGCGTTCTCCCCGGGGCAGGAATTCTTCATCGTTTTTAAGGCTGTCGTCGTGGGTGTCGAAAAGATTTTCAACATTGTAGAACATGAGGCGGAATTTGTCTTCCTGGGGTTTTGCAGAGAGTGAAAGGCAAAGCAGTAAAGCAAAAAGAAGGAATTGTTTAATCTTCCTCTTCTTTTTCAATGCGCTCGTAAACACCAAGATCGGGGGCTTCATCATTCAAACGGGCCTGGTTGATTAAATCGAGTGGGACCAGTTCGCCAAACTGAATACTACCGGCATCTTTGGCCGGCGATAGGGTGTCGAGTTCAAAATTGTATTCTGCAGGAAGCATGAACTCAGGATCGATGTTGTTTTGTACAGCGTTCATCTGTTCGCTGTGTGCAGTAAAGATACTGTCGGACATTCGGACAATGCAGTGGTCAAATTGGTGGTTAAACAGGTAGTTGCTGTTCATTCCAAATTCTACTTCCGATTCAAGATTTCCCCAAATGATCGAATTGGTCCAGCTGGCCTGAACCAGGTCGCCGGTATATTCAATCGAATCATTTCCTTCGGTTACAATCAGCCGGTTCGAAATGGCCAGTGAGGGTGTCTGACGGTTGGAGTAACTGCCCCAGTAGTTGGCAATGGTGCAATGATTGAAGCTGTAGTTTCCACCGGCAAGCAGGGTAACGCCGTAAAATCCACAGTCGGAAACCAGCGTATTGCTGGCAATAATTTGCGACTTGATGGCAAAAATACCGGCATACGACATGTGTTCGATTTTTACATTATGCAAACGGGCGTAAGCCGGGCCTTCGTATTCAATGGTTCCTACCTGAAGTCCGATTTTTGCATTTTTGATTTCAACATTTTCAAACACATTTTCCATTTCGTTGGGGAACAGCAGCAGTCCGTGCCACTGATCAGGAATGTCATCGTACATGGCTTCCAGTCGGTCGCCTGAAAAAATAATCGGGTCGCTGTTGGTGCCAATCGCTCTCACCGAACCAAGTACAGCCAGAGCAGCCCCCTTGTGAAAGAAGATGCGGGCACCCGGTTCAATGCTCAGTACCTGTCCACTGTCGACCCAGGCAACATTATGAACCAGATAAGGTTTTTCGGCAGTCCAGGTGGTAGTATTCAGAATTTCACCATCGATGGGTACAAAATCCTGGCCCCAGGCCATCAAATCAATGTCCTGTTTGTTGGTATTGCTTATGAAAATTACCGAATCCTGAACAATCATGGGCTGATTTGAGCCGTTGGGATCGACCGTTAGCTCAACAAAGATATAGAGGCTGTCGTTGGCTGCCAGTTCGATGTCGTACATCTCGTTGGCCATTTCTCCATCGATGTTCAGACGATAGGCCGATTCATCTCCTCCGGCAAGTGCTATTGTTGATATTAAAATAGCCTGATTGTGAGGATTGATGACCCTGAATGATTTGGTGGTAGAGCCGATGGTAGTAAAAATGGTATCAAACATTAAAGTGTCAGTCGAAAAGGTTAATTGCGCATCGTCCGATGAAATGTACCCGTCATCCTCACACGACCACAGTGTGAAGACCAGCAATGACAAAACGAGCAATATGTATCCCAACTGCCTTCTCAAAATCTAAAATTTATGTTTGATCAAACTATTTTGCTTCAAATTTAATAAATGAACGTTTTAAATCGTCATTTATTTTTAAAGAATTTTAACAAAATTAATATCGTTTTGAAAAAATTGTTAAGAGAATGTAAGTGAAACAGGCATTTATTACGATTAATTCAAAACCAAACTGGTAATTTTCAATAAGGTAGCTTGTGATGATGGTGCATCCCCAGGTGAGCAGTGGGGAAATAAAAGCTATTGGAAATATCATTTTAAGAAGAGGTTTTCTTTTGTTGAAAAATGAAAATACAAAAATGCCGAGTATTGGGCCATAGGTATAACCGGCAGCTTTAAAAATTCCTACCACCACACTTTGATTGTTGAGATAATAAAAGGCCATGATCACTGCAAACAAAAGCAGACTGAATCCAAGATGAATCCAATTTCGTATACCTTGCTGCCTGTTTTCTGGAAAACGATCGATCTTCAGAAAGTCGATACTGAATGCTGTGGTGAGTGCAGTTGTGGCCGAATCGGCACTCGAAAGGGCAGCTGCCGAAATGCCCAGAACAAACAGCGCAGCCACCCATTTCCCCAAATGATTTAAGGCAATGGTCGGAAATAACTGGTCGCTTTGTGTTGGTATTGCAATCGATTTTAGTCCTGCATAATAATGAAGCAGCGCTCCCAGCGATAGAAAGATAAATACGGTAACGACAAACAGTAAACTGAATACAAGCATGTTTTTGCGGGCCTGACTGCTGTTACGGCAGCTAAGGTTCTTTTGTACAATATCCTGGTCGAAGCCATTGAGTGCGATGGTCATAAAAATACCTGCTATAAACTGTTTGAAGAAATTATTGCCCGAGCGCCAGTTAAAATCGAATATTGAAGTGTCTACTGTCGAAACGACCTTATTGATCAGAAGAGAAGTACCCAATCCTGTCTGGTTTTTGATTGCAACAATGCTTAGCACAACAGCAGTAAGCAAAATCACGGTTTGAATTGTATCGGACCACACCACCATTTTAATTCCCGACTTGTAGGTGTAGAGCCAAATGATCAAAAGGCAGAATAAAACTGTCAGGCCAAAAGGCAGCTTCAGCGCTTCGGCAATGGCAAGATGAATCACCAGTGCGGCCAAATAAAGCCGAAAGGCTGCTCCCACAATTTTTGAAAGAATAAAAAAGCCCGAAGTCGTCAGGTAGCCTTCCCTGCCCATCTTTTCGTTCAAAACAGTGTAGATCGAAACAATGTTTTTACGGTAATAATACGGAAGAAGCAGGGTGGCAATCAGGATATAACCTGCAAAGTTACCGAGTATAAACTGAAAATAGTGAAAGGCACTGTTTCCTACTTCTCCCGGAACCGACACAAAGGTAACTCCCGAAAGGGTGGCTCCAATCATTCCAAATGCAACGGCAAACCAGGGCGATTTCCGATCGCCGTTATAAAAGGTATTTGAATGGCTGTTTCTCCCGATGAAGTAGGAAATCAGCAATAACAACGCGAAATAGGACAGAAAAATGATCAATAAACCTGATGCCTGCATCTTATTCAAAATCGGGATAAAGTAAATATTTCTTTCTTAGTTGCTTGTATTTCTGAAGGTCGTTCTGCCAGCCGGCTTTAATTTCTTCTTCACCAAGACCCGCATTGATCTGTTCATAGAAATTGGGATCACCCGAAAGCAGTTCAATCCAGCGCTTGCTTTTCCAGAACTGTTGATCGTTGGGATACCGCTGATAAAAGTCGATGAAATAGGAAAGGGTGAATTTGGGCGGGGTTTCGTTTTGACGCAAATCGATGCCCCTGCAAAGTTCATTTTCAAAAATCGGATCCATGCTTATTCCGGGAATGGCTACCGGTGTGAAGGTAAAATCTCCGTCTTCATTACCCGGATAGGCAATTACCTGAAAAGGGAAAGGTGTTCCCCTGCCAATGCTCACATTGGCCGCCTCAAAAAAGCAAAGCGATGGATAGAGTCGCACCGACAACTGATTGGGCAGGTTGGGCGATGGCTTTACCGGCAGGATATAGTTTTGTGAATGGTCATAATTTTTAACAGGAATCACGGTGAGTTCGCATTGTATGCTATTTTTCAGCCATCCTTCTCCATTGATCATTTGCGCCATTTCGCCCAGCGTACATCCATGAACAACCGGAATGGGATGCATGCCAACAAACGAAGTTATGCCAGGTTGGAGCACTGGTCCGTTGATATAATCACCATTGGGATTGGGCCTGTCGAGCAGCAGCAGTGGGACATCGTTTTCAGCACAGGCTTCCATAAGGTAATGCAAGCTGCTTAAATAGGTAAAAAAACGGCAGCCTACATCCTGCATGTCAAAAAGAACCAGGTCGATGTTTTCAAGGTCACCGGCACTTGCCTTTTTCTTGTTTCCATAGAGCGAAATAATTGGGATTCCTGTCAGTGGGTCGGTGTTGTCATCGATCAGTTCTCCATTGGCAGCCTCGCCGCGTATGCCATGTTCAACGGCAAAAAGTTGAACGATCCTGATCTTCTTACTTATCAGAAAATCGAGCAGGTGAATACTGTCGAGTCGCGAACTGTGGTTCACCATCAGCGCGATGTTTTTTCCTTCGAGCAGCTGAAGATAGGCCTCGGGTTGCATTGCGCCGGTAATCAGTTTGTTATCGCTGCTTTGTGCTTTGCATCCGTTAAAAGCGGTTAAAAGCAGTATAATAAAGAGAAGAATGTTTTGTTTTATCATCATTCAATGCTGATCTAAAATTTCTAAATTTACGTTTAATCTTAAATGATGCAAAACCGTTTAAATATTATGCATAAAATAGGGGCCTTTCTTATTCTTTCTTTCTTTTTCTATCAGTTAAAGGCGCAGGATGTCAATCCTCCGTTTTTGTCAGTCGACAGCCGGTGGGCTGATTCGTTGATTGCCGGAATGACCCTGGAGGAAAAAATAGGACAGCTTATCATGGTAACAAGCGAGCGGGTCGAAGGGAATGAAGAACGCATACTTGACTGGATTCGGAATGAGAAAGTAGGAGGGGTCTTGTTTTTGAAATCCTCACCTTACGAACTGGCCTCACTGGCTAATCGTTTTCAGGCAGCAAGTCGGGTGCCGCTTTACATCGCGCTCGATGCAGAAAACGGATTATCATTCAGGCTCGATTCGGTGGTTCGCTATCCTTATGCCATGTCGTTGGGAGCACTGGCAGCCGATACGCTAATTTATCAGATGGGCCGGGAGGTAGGGCAGCAATGCAGGGCGCTGGGTGTCAACCTGAATTTTGCTCCTGTTGCCGATGTGAACGTCAATCCATACAATCCGGTCATTAATTATCGCTCGTTTGGTGAAAATCCCCACAAGGTGGCTGCTAAAAGCTGGGAGCTTGCCCGTGGCTTGCAGGATGAGCAAATTCTTGTAAGTGCCAAGCATTTTCCCGGTCATGGTGATACCGCTTACGATTCACATGTTACCCTACCAATCATTAAACGCAATAAAACAGCGCTCGACAGTATCGATCTTCTGCCATTTAAGCATTTGATTGGTGAGGGAATTAATGGCATCATGAGTGCGCATATTGCACTGCCCGAAGTCGATGCGTCGCTAAGGCCGGCTACGCTTTCGTCTGAAATTATGACGAAAATACTGCGTGATGAAATGGGCTTTAAAGGCCTTGTATTCTCCGATGGCATGAACATGAAGGGAATTACCAGCCATTTCGGCGAAGGTGAAGCAGCAGTTGAGGCCTTAAAGGCCGGTGTCGATGTGGTTGAATTTGTACTGCAGCCCGATGTTGTAATTTCGGCAGTAAAGGAGGCCTGCAGAAATGGTGACTTGTCAGAAGAATTGATTCATGAAAAGTGTCATAAGGTGTTAATGAGTAAGAAGTGGCTCGGGCTCGATCACTATAAACCGACTACACTTGACGGTTTGTCGGCAAAGATCAACAGTTCACAATATTCCTTAACTGCGAGGTATCTGTATGAACACGCTGTGACGGTTTTGAAAAATGATAATGAATTGTTGCCTTTGCAACGACTTGATACGCTCAATGTAGCCACGGTGGCCATTGGAAGTGGAGTGGAAACGACCTTCCAGCGCTACCTTGAAAATTACCTTGAACTGGATCATTTTACACTCGGAACTGATGCATCAGACGATGAAATGAATGCTTTGTTGAAGCAACTTAACAATTATGATTTGCTGATTGCCGGAGTTCATGGTACCCGCTTGTCGGCAGCAAACAGTTACGGGGTGCTTCCCCTTCACCGCAAAATGGTTCAGGAATTGTCGAAACGCAAAACGGTTTTTTCCTTTTTTGCAAATCCCTATGCGTTGAAGTATTTCGATGGCATAGAGGATGCTGCGGCACTGATTGTGACCTATGGATCGGCTTACGCGTCGCAGACCTATGCCGCACAATTAATTTTTGGAGCCATTGGAAGTGATGCTTCCCTGCCGGTTTCTATTAATGCAGAATATCGTGAAGGAGATGGAGTTGAAGTAAAAAAAAACGGGCGCTTAAAGTATACCATTCCCGCTGAAGTTGGTTATGATGAGGAGCGTTTGCAAGCACTTGTCGATTCGTTTGCTGCTTATGGCATCAGAGAGAAGATTTTTCCTGGATGTCAGGTTTTGCTTGCTAAAGAAGGAAAGGTGTTTTTTCATCATAGCTACGGATATCATACTTACGACAGTGTACGGGTATTGAAAACAGATGATATTTACGATTGGGCCTCGCTTACAAAAATCACAGGCCCGCTGCCGCTGATTATGAAGCTCACCGAAGAACAACGGATTGATCTGGATGCCCCGTACAGCCGCTACTGGCCCGATTTCTTAAATAGCAACAAGGAAAAAATCACTTTTAGAGAAATACTGGCACATCAAGCCGGCCTTCGCCCCTGGATCCCTTTTTATCTCGAAGTTTATAAGGCAAACAACAAAGTGCGAAGGAGCATTGTGCGTGACAAACCATCGGCCTCTTTTCCATTAAGGATCTCCATGAATTATTACATTCATCAAAACTATAAGCGTAAGATATATAGTGAAATACGTGAAAGTGAATTGTTGAACAAGAAGGAGTATGTGTATTCAGGACTTGCATTCTATAGTATGCCTGATTTAATTGGTCGCCTGGTTGAAGGTGATTATGAACAGTATCTGCAACAACGTTTTTTGCGCCCTTTGGGAGCAGGAACTGTGTGTTATAATCCTTATCGGTATTTTTCGCAGAGCCGTTTTGTACCAACCGAAGATGATGTATATTTCAGAAAAGACGTTTTGCGTGGCTTTGTACACGATGAAGGAGCTGCCATGATGGGCGGTGTTTCAGGTAATGCAGGTTTATTTGGTTCGACCAACGACTTGGCTAAGATTATGCAGTTTTATTTGCAAAAAGGTGTTTATGGTGATCTTAGGTACCTTTCGCCCGAAACCATTGAGCTGTTTACCGGCATTCAATATCCTGATAACGACAATCGGAGGGGGCTGGGCTTCGATAAGCCATATATCGATAATGCAGAAAACGAGTTAAAGGATGCCTATCCTGCACCGGAAACCAGTGCGGCAAGTTTTGGTCATAGCGGTTATACCGGCACCTTTGCCTGGGCAGATCCTGAAAATCAGCTATTGTTTATCTTTATGTCGAACAGGGTTTACCCAACGCGAAACAACAGCAAATTATTCGATCTGAATTTTCGACCTGAACTTCAGCAGGCCATTTATCAATTGGAAGGCAGTTTCTCGTACAGCGATTATTAAAAAATGTTAAAGTATATGTTGCCTGTTTTTCTTCAATTAAAGAAAAATAGCAGCGTAACCATTACAAATAAAGCAAACAAGATCGGGTATATGAAAGCTGCTTTTGTTAGTGGCTGAAAAAAAATAGCATGAACCTATTGTAAAGCACTTTTCTTTTAGAAATAATCTTTTAAATTTATGGGACATTAATGTAAAGTAAACGTTATTTCTAACTAATAAAATTTTATGCCATGACGAAGAAAATAACTTTCAATGAACTCCGCAAAATCAAAGACAGTTTACCTGACGGTACCATGCAACAATTAGCAAGCGAATTCAATGTTGAAGTAGAGACCGTCAGGAATTATTTTGGAGGTGCAAATTATATCAATGGCAAATCAGTAGGTATTCATATGGAACCAGGACCTGATGGAGGAATTGTTCTTTTAGACGATAGTGCAATTTTAGAACGGGCTAAAGAATTAATTCATGAATAGTTAAAGCATTATTATTGTTTGTGTTAATTGAGCCGATATTTTCGGCTCAATTTTTTTCTGTATTTTTTTCAGAAAAAACAGCGTTTTTATTTGCCAGAAAAAAACATTGATATATATTTGCAACGCTTTTAAGGGAAAGCAACACGGGCGATTAGCTCAGCTGGTTCAGAGCATCCCGGTACAACCGGGAGGGTCGGATTAGCTCAGAAGAAAGTCCAAAGACGTTCATTAAGAAATAAAGTATAAATATTATACGGGCGATTAGCTCAGCTGGTTCAGAGCAAA